>CAZNBK010000145.1:1597-6598 GCA_964571105.1 uncultured Desulfovibrionaceae bacterium | reverse complement strand
AATTATGGCGCGACTGCTCCACCTCGTTCTGGTGGTAGATGTTGCCGTAGGTCACATCCTTGTTCCAGGCCAGATCATACACGGACTCCACGCCCTGAAGATACATGGCCAGGCGCTCAAGACCGTAGGTCAGCTCCACGCTCACCGGCGCAAGGTCAATGCCGCCCACCTGCTGAAAATAGGTGAACTGGCTCACTTCCATACCGTTAAGCCATACCTCCCAGCCAAGTCCCCAGGCCCCAAGCGTGGGCGATTCCCAGTCGTCTTCCACAAAGCGGATGTCGTGCACGGCCGGGTCAATGCCGATGGCCCTCAGGCTGTCCAGATATTGCTCCATGACATCGTCCGGAGACGGTTTCAGAATGGTCTGAAACTGGAAGTAGTGTTGCAGCCGGTTGGGATTTTCGCCGTAGCGTCCGTCTTTGGGGCGGCGGGAAGGCTGTACATAAGCGGTGCGCCAGGGTTCCGGCCCGATTACGCGTAAAAATGTGGCCGGGTGAAAGGTGCCGGCGCCGCATTCTTCATCCAGGGGCTGGTGAATGACGCAACCCCGCGCGGCCCAGAAATCCTGTAGTGTCAGAATCACCTCTTGAAAATTCATAACAATCCTGCCTGGTTAAATCCCGATGGTTAAAGTTAATCAATACTGGAAGTTGTGCATTATGACTGTTTAAATTCGCCTTGGCAAGTCGTGCTTATCGTATACCTCTCGGTCGCACGTCCTGTGCGGCTCACTCTCCCCGTCATTGGGAGAACACGCCGTAGGCCGCTCCCTGTAGCCCCTGCCGAAAAATACCGCGCCCTAATTAGGTCCAGGGCTAAGCCCTGGCCTGTGCGGCTCACTTTCCCCGTCATTCGGGGAGCACGCCGTAGGTCGCTCCCGGTAGCCCTTGCCGAAAAGTATCACTGTCGCTCTGCGGGCCTCATCCGTACCCTCGTTTGCTTGCGCACTCGGGTAACGGACGCTTCGCCGCTGGAGGCTCGCCTAACGGCTGTTCCGCCGTCATTGGGGGAACACTCCGTAGGCCGCTCCCGGTAGCCCCTGCCGAAAAATACCACTCCCTAATTAGGTCCAGGGCTAAGCCCTGGCCCGCGTTACGCCGTCAAAAATTTTCGTCCCAAAGGGCAGCTAGGTCCGCTGAAAGCGGTTCTGATTCCAAGTTATGCCCACATGGTAATGAATAAAGGCGTCAACAGCCTCGCCGCACTGGCGGCGCTGTTCCGGGGTGAGCCGCAGGTCGCGCCAGGTTTGGGGCAGGCTGTCGCGCACCAGGCGCAAAGTGGCCAGGCTGCTCCCGTCAACAGCGACCATGAGCTCACGGCCCCCGGTGCAGTCAGGGCATAAAATGCCGCCCCGTTGCGGGTTAAACCCCCAGCGGGCTTGCGTCTCTGCATTTTTGCCGCAGCCCTGGCAGTGGGAAAGATGCGGTGCAAAGCCCTGCCCCGAGGCCAGGCGCAGCCGGAACAGTAGGGGCAGAAGCGGCGGCAGGCTTTCAGCTTCCTCCAGCAGAGTAAGCAGGCCGCAGACCACAGCATGCGCATCGGCGGCGCTTTCACGGTTGATTTCAAAAACCTGGATGAATTTTAAGCAGTTGACCGCCAGGCCCAGGCGGTCCAGGTCGCGGCGCAGGCGTTCCGGGCCGCGCAGCAGCGCGCCTTCCTGCAGGTTGAGATAGGGGCCGCCTTTTTTGGAGCGGGCCACCCGCACGGCCACATGGTTGAGAATATCCAGACAGCCGCAAAACCTTTGCCTGCTGCGGCTGCCGCCAAAGGCAAACGCCGTGAACAGACCCCGTTCCGGCGACAAAAAACGGACCCACAGGTCCGCCTCTCTGAACTTGCCCACTTGGATAACCAGGGCTTGATCTGAAAATTCCATGCTTGGTCTACTGAATGGTATTGCCTTGCGCGCTGGCGCTGAAATCAAAAATTAAATCCCGCGTGGCACCCTGGCCGGAAGGAATTTCATAGTCTTCGCCGTCCAGACGTATTTTCACGCCGCTGATATTGCCCAGGCGCAGGGTCAGCTTTTCCTGAAAAGTTAAAATATGGGTCTGGCCGCTTTTAAGATATACTTGGCGTTTTTCTTCGCTGTCCACCCGCGATTCCGTCCAGCAGTCCTGGTTGGAAGTGGCAATAACCAGGCGGTGCGGGCCCATGTTTTCGTCCGGCTCGCCGCTCATGGTTGCGTTGGTTTGAACCGGAGGGGCCATATTTTCGGCGATAACAGCCTCTTCCCCGGGGGTGATCGTGGCCCTGTGCTCCTGCGCGTCGGTGATTTCTGCGGCGGGCGGGGCCGGGCCTGCTTCTATTTGCGGCGTGGCGCTGTCCGGCGCAGCAGCAACCACCGGCGCTGTGGTCAGGGTTGAGCTTTGCCCGTCAATCTGATTTTCAGGCTCCTGATATTGGGCTGCGTTGTCGGTGCCGTTGCTCTGGACTGTATCCGTAAGTTGGCTGAGCCAGCTTACTTCCGGCCAGCCGTGCGTGTAAACATACCAGATGCCTGCGGAGAGCAGGGCAATTAAAATAAGCAGCACGGCCTTGCCGCTGCCGCCCCGGTTGCGTTTTCCCACAATCAATACCGGAGATTCGTAGTCTTCATCTTCCGGCGGGTAAAGCTCGCTTAAGATCGGCTCCAGGGTTTGCTTGTCCATGCCCAGAAATTCTGCATAGGCTTTGACAAAACCACGGCAGTATACCGGGTGCAGGGTCTGGCTCTGCTCGCCTTTTTCAAAATCATGCAAAGTCCGGGCCGGGATTTTTATCCTCCGGGCCACGTCCTCAACGGTCAAGCCTTTTCCTTCCCGCAAGCGGCGAAGTTCTTCGCCAAATTCTTCAAATGACATTATCCCCTACCTTCATGACGTATATGGGTGCACGGCCTGGTCTATAGACCAGCTTGAGACCAGTTTGCGACAGGGTCGAGACATAAAACCGTGCGGCAGCATTCGATCTCTGGACAATATATGGGCAATCTACGAGCAATATCTGAGCAGCGGCAGGGAGGGGGGTAATCCCGGCGCAGTGCTGGCGCGGTTTATAAGCGGACATCAATTACCGCTTTTATGCGCAGTTGCTCAACATACTCGTTAAACCGGGCCTCCGCCAGGGGGGCCTTGAGTGCGGCTTCTATTTCCGGGCGCATTTCCTCCAGGGTTCGCTGCACCGGTTCGCCGAGGCGCAGCGGGATGAGCAGAAGACTTTGCCCGCCTGCATCAATAACTCCGGAAAGTTCATTCAAAGGGGTATTTAAGAGCGCTTCCTGAACCTCAGGCGACATGGTCATCCAACTGGCATTGGATACTTTGCCGCCATCGTTGGTGGCCGGGCCGATGGAAATTTTTTGTACAGCCTCGGCAAAAGATATTTTCCCGTCCCTGATGGCCTTGGTCAAAGAGGCCACGTCTGCAGGCGGCATATTGGGGGGGAAAACGAGTATCTGCATGTCCACGGAACAGTCTACGTAATCTTCTTTGTTTTCGTTGTAGTACTTTTCAATGTCCGCATTGCTGACCAGAATCTGGCGGGAAACCATCTGGTTGGTGAGCCGGGAATTGATAAGGTTGTTGCGCATGCGGGTGCGGAAGCTGTCCATGTCCAGGCCCTGCACGGTCAGCGCCCGTTCAAACTCGACGGGCGATTTGACGTTGTTGCGCTGCATGATATTTTCAATTTCCGCGTCAATTTCCTCTTCCGTAACCGTCATCCCATAGCGCTCAGCCTCATGGGCGATGAGCTTGTCAATGATGGCTTCCTCAAGGGTTTGCCGCAGAATTTCATCAACCTGCGCTTTGTTGGCCGGGTCATTGGGATTGATGCGGGCCCGGGCAAAGGCCGGTAAAGAGTGGATTTCCAGTTCGTGCAGGGTGATGGGCTCGCCATTGACCACGGCAACTACCCGGTTGACGGTAATTTCCTGCGCCGCTGCCATGGGCGCGGCCAGGCACAGAGACATGAAAAAAGTAAAAATATATGCAAACAGGCGCAAAGCGATATTCCCCCTGGATAACGACAGCTGTGAGTTTATTTTGCCCGCCCGGTCCGGAATGCAGTTTCAGGCAGACATCTGCAAGTATACATCAGTACGGTAAAAATCTCTTTTACCCTAGATGTTTTTTAAGGGCAAGCCAAGAGCCGCAAGGAAGCAAAACATAATTTTTTGTTACTATTCATGCCCTGGCTGGTGTTATTCGGCCCGATCAGCCGGGGCACAATGCGCCGGAAGTTATATTTGCCCGCCTTCGGGCTGGTCCTCGTCATCGTAATAGAAATCATCATCCCCTGCGGGCGCGGTCACATTGCCCATCAGGCCATAGCTGTCCTGCTCCTCGGTTTCCGGGCTGCGCTCCTTGTGCCAGGCTTCCAGCAAGGGTTGCGACACCCGGATATCTGCCTTGCGGACTTTTTCGCTCAGCCAGGCATCAAAAGCCTGCTCCATGCGGCCTTCCATCAAGCCCGCCTCCACGCGGCTATACACCGAGGCAGGATCAAGCACTTGTTCCGGCAATTGGTCCAGAAAAATAATGAACTGAAAGCGTCCTTCATTGGACTTTATGCTGGACGCCTCTTTATGCTTCAAACCTTTGAGCGCTTCCAGCCAGGGCTCGGGCAAGCGTTCTTTGTTGGCGGTAATTTCCCGCACGTTGACGTCTTCATCTTCATTGCGCAGCGGCTGGCTGCGGGTTTGAATATAGGCCTTGCGCAATTTCTCCGCGGTTTGCTTGGTGTCGCAGTCTACAACAATAAAATGTTCGCGTTGCGGCAGGGTGAAATCCGCCAAATGTTCCTGATAATATGCTTCTACTTCTTGGGAAGAAATGCTGATTTCGGGGCGCAGCACCAGGTCCGAAAATTTTAAAATGGACAGGCGGTGGAAGAGAAAAGCGCGCCAGACGTCAATATCAATATAATCTTCAACCAATGTGCGCTCAAACTCGTCATCCGGGTAATCCGCCCGCACTTCGTCTTCGGCGGCCTTCAATTCTTCATCGTTTACCGCTG
>CAZNBK010000145.1:0-1562 GCA_964571105.1 uncultured Desulfovibrionaceae bacterium | reverse complement strand
TAAATCGTCAGCCGAGGGCATGGCCGAGGCCGACCAGCTTAAATGGTTGAAATCGTGCTTGGCCTGCAAGTGCGACAAGGAGATCTCGCGGCCATTGACCACGGCCACAGCGCCTATGTCCACGGCTGTTTCCGGTTCGGACCGGTCACAGGCGGTGGAGATAAACGCCAGGCAAAGCAGCAGCCCGCTATACAGGCAGGAAGGTATTAAACGACCAGTATTAATCATCAGTTGTGTCCGGTTAAGGGTTATCCATGAGCTGGGCAAGATTGCGCGAGGCCAGGCGCAGGCGTTCGGGCACAGGGATTTCGCCGCTGAGTCCGTATTCCAGCCCGGCCGGGGGCAGCAGCCGGACTTTCCCGGCCTGTTCGGCGCTCATCTGCGCCACCCAATTGACCAGCCTGGATGGATCTACGGCTGTTGCGGTTTCCGGCCAGGTCAGCTTGAGTTTTTCGCTGAAAATATCTGCCTTGGTCACTTGCAGTTTGCCCAAAAGCTGCTTCAAGGCAAGCACCGCCAGGAAGTTTTCCAGTTCCGGCGGCAAGTTGCCGTAAAGATCGCGCAATTCCAATTCCACATCGTGCAGGGCGGCTTCATCCTGGACGGTGGCCAGGGTTTTATAATACTTCAGCCGCTGCCCGGAGTCGATAATGTATGTATCCGGTATGAAGGCGGGCAGCCCTATGGACAATTCGGTCTCCTGAGTTTGCCGCCCCGGCTCGCCTTTGAGCTTGCCCACGGCTTCTTCCAGCATTTCCAGATACAAATCCAGACCCAGGCGGGCCATGTGCCCGGACTGCACTTCGCCCAGAATATTCCCGGCGCCGCGAATGCGCAAGTCTTCCATGGCCACCTGGAAGCCGGCGCCCAGATAATCCATTTCCAGGATGATCCGCAGGCGCTCCCTGGCGATGTCCGAGAGATTGTCCACATCGCGGACCACAAACACCGCAAAAGCCTGGCGTTCGGAGCGGCCCACCCGACCGCGCAACTGGTAGAGCTGCCCCAGGCCGAACATATGGGCCTGATCTACAATCAGGGTATTGGCCATTGGAAAATCCAGGCCGGATTCGATAATGGAGGTGCAGACCAGCACGTCAATATCACCGCGCCAGAATTTGTGCATGGTCTCTTCCAGAGTTTTTTCGTTCATCTGCCCATGGGCCACGCCGATGCGGGCTTCGGGAGTGAGTTCGCGCACGTATTCCACCACCCGCTCAATGCCCTGCACCCGGTTGTGCACCCAGAAGACCTGGCCGTCGCGGGCCAGCTCCCGCTCGAGAATGGAGCGCAGCCCGGCTTTGTCCTGGTTGATCAGGGCCGTGGCCACGGGTTTGCGCTCGGGCGGCGCGGTTTCAATTACCGACAGCTCCCTGATGCCGGAAATGGACAGTTGCAGGGTGCGGGGAATGGGCGTGGCCGTAAGGGTCAGCACGTCGAGATTATGTTTGAGCTGCTTGAGTTTATCTTCTCCTTTGTTCAATATATCCCTTATGACCATGACAAAGTGACCGCTTCGGGAACTAATGCCAATCCCTATTTCCCTTACGAGACTATTTATC
>CAZNBK010000144.1:0-6616 GCA_964571105.1 uncultured Desulfovibrionaceae bacterium | reverse complement strand
CTCCAGCGGCGAAGCAGCCGTTAGGCGAGTGCGATAGCAAAGAGCCTTACGGATGAGGTCCGCAGAGCGACAGCGAGGCAGGACGCCGAGCCGAGAGGTAATACGATAAGGTAGCAGCGCGTCAGGCGGGAGTAAATCCCGCCGTGGCGAAAATCTCAATGCTAGAATGCTTTAAGAACAGCATGGTCAGAAAGTTATTATTGCTTTTAACCGCCCTGTGCCTGGCCTTTGTCTGGGCATGGGGCGGTTTTGCTCCCGCCCCTGCGGCAGCCCAGAGCATCAAATACGGCCAGGCCAACCCGCAGGACATGATCCGCCGCGGCCAGGAACTCAATCAGCGCGCCCGCAGGGAAACCCGCGAAGCAACGCAGCGCATGCGGCGTATTCTGGAAGAAAAGCGTACCGGACAGCGCGGTTTGTCCGACAACTTCATGGACCGGCACCGCAGCGGAAATTCCAGCTCAAGACGGCGCTAAAAGCACATCGGTAAACAATAATGGGCAGACACTACTACCTACCGGCACTTTTTCTTTTTTGCAGCATCGGGTTATTTTTCAGCCACAGCCAGGCCCAGGCGCAAACCGCACCCATAATCGAACGCTCCGTCGTCAATGCGGATATCGGCTATGAGCTGCGTTTGCCGGAAGATTGGCAGGATTTGAATCCCCTGCTCGTGGGTCTGTATAATCTGCAAGCCGATGTTTTCAGCAGCGGCGACACCCTGCCCACAGCCATGACCGCCGGATTCAATAAAACCGGCAATGCTCCCTTGCCCCCGATTTTGGTGTTTTTGTTTGCCCGGGCGCCGGAAGGAATCACCCGGCAGGACATTGCCGCTTACAACCAAACTTTCCTCAATGAAGCCAGAGACATCCAAAGCAAGGCCGCCCTGGCAAGACAGACCGGACTGGTTACGGATGTCGGCTTTGAAGGGTATGATGAACTGCGCCCCAACACACCCATATTCATCAATACCGTGACTACGACCATGGACTTCAGCGGCAAATTGATGAGCATTCCTTTTTACACCAAAGACGGAATCCTGACCCTGTTCTTTTTTGCCGAAAACAGCGAATTTGCCGCCCTGAGCCCGGAAGTGCTGAGCATCGCGCGAGAGCTGATCATCTTCGCGGACAAACGCCCTTAATTAGCAGACAAACGCCCTTCATTATTTATTTTCAGTTATCCCCCTGCGGCAACCGACGCCATCCGTCCGCCGGTCGGCAGCGATGACTGCAAAAGCAAAGAGCCGCCGCCGTCTTTTTCGGCAACCGCTTAATTTTTGCCGTATTTCCCCGCTATTACCCCGAAATCATCCACAGCACCCGCATTAAAACTTAAAAATAGTATAATACATATAAGCCAAAACCCAGCTGTGCGGGCAATATGCATTTTTCATTTACTTTTTTTAATATACAAGCTAACTAAGAATGCATTGGGCGTTACAAAGTAATTGTATATAAATATTTATAAACTTATTTTCATTTCCCCCAACAAATTTATACGGCTTTGCCGACTCATGTCGGGCTGCCCTAAAAACAGCAGCGCAGCTTAGGCATAGGACGTGCGCCCGAGAAGTATGCGATAGCCCCAATCACGGAGATTAACAATTAACAGCTTTAAGCAGAGTCTCATATGAAAGTGGCTATTCTTATCGACGGCGCTTTTCTCAGGGCCAGACACCGGCAGATCCACAATGGGCGCTACCCTTCGGTTGATTATGTGGAAGCGCTCTGCCTTGACCGGATTATGAAATCGCCGTTACTCAAGGACGATTACCTTTTCCGGATCTACTACTACGATTGCCGCCCTTTTGCCGGCACCCTGCATAATCCCATCAGCGGCGACGGCACCGATTATACCGCTGCGCCCACCTTTTTAGACAACCTGGCCCATCGCAATTTTTTCCAGATTCGCGCCGGGGAACTCAAGTTCAGCGGCTGGCGCTTGTCCGACGAGTCACTCAAACGCATCATCGAGGAGGGCCGACTGATCAAGAGCGAAGACCTGCAGCCCACCTTTCAGCAAAAGCAGGTGGATATCAACATCGGCCTGGATATCGCCTGGCTTTCCCAACAGGGCATCGTGGGCAAAATCGCGCTGATCACCGCTGATTCGGATTTTATACCGGCCATGGGCTTTGCCCGGCAGTCCGGTACTCAGGTATATCTGGTACATCTTGATGTGCCCATCAAGGACAGCCTGCTGGAAAACGCCGATGCGCTTATCCGTATCGACCCGTGCAACAGCGCCTTTCGCAGCACCCACAGCAACGGCGACTCCAAATAATCCCATACCTGCCCGCCGGACAGGCCATACCCGGCAGTTAATTTGGCCGGACTACCGGATCACCCGAACAGGTTGCATGCATTGATTGTTATGCCCAAGTCATGATATCTATTGCAGGTGAAACGGTCGGATGCGTTTTTGCCGTGAATATTTCCACGGGAAAAGGATGATGCTTTACCCCAAAGTCTTGTTGTTCCTTCTTATTGTCCTTGGCGCGCTGCCTCTGGGCTGCGCCCGGCAGGAGCGGCTCCGCCTGCACAACTTGCCCGAACCGGAGCTGTCCGTACTGGCCCGGCAGGGAGATCGCACGGCTCAAGCTGTCTGGGCCGCGGTAATCCTAAAAAGTCCTGACTTTGCGGCCAATTATGCCGAAGCCCTGGCCCTGGTTAGCCCTCTGGCCGAACAGGGGCAGCCGGATGCCCTGTATGCCCTGGGCCTGGCCTATCTATACGGGCACGGGCAAGCGCAAGACTGCGCCAAAGCGCTGCAACTGCTTACGGATGCCTCGGCCAAGGGCAACCCGTGGGCCGATTACACCCTGGGGCGCTGTTTTGATCAGGGGATCTGCCTGCCGCAAGATATGCTTGCAGCCGCCAAGGCATACCTGAACGCCGCAGAAAAGGGCGTGGCCGATGCGCAGTACAACCTGGCCGTGGCTTACAGCCGTGGGGACGGCGTCCCCCAGGACAACCTGGAAGCCCTGCGCTGGTATAAGGCCGCAGCAGAGCAAAATCATGCGCGAGCCGTTTACAATCTGGGCGCCCGCTATGCAGCGGGCAACGGCGTGCCGCAAGACCAGCGCGAAGCCGTGGAATTATACCGGAAAGCCGCCGAACTCGGCCTGCCCGAAGCCGCGCACACCCTGGCCGGTTTGTACGAGCACGGCGTGGGGGTTGAAAGCAGTGCTGCGGAGGCAATCTTCTGGTACGGCAAAGCGGCTGAACACGGATACACGCGCAGCATGCTGGCCTTGGGGCGCATTTATCAAACCGGGGAGATTGCTGCCGAAGACATGCCCCTGGCGATTTATTGGTATGAACAGGCTGCCGCGCACAATAACAGCGAAGCCACTTTCCGCCTGGGCGTCATCTACGACCAGGGGGCCGGGGTTAAACAAAATTACCGGGCAGCCGTTAAGTATTACCGCCAGGCCGCTGAAGCCGGACACCCGCAGGCCGCATACAACCTGGCCCTCTGCTGCGCAGCCGGGCAAGGCCTTGAGCTGGATCATGCCCAGGCCCTGTATTGGGCCAAAATAAGCAAAGAACGCGGCATTGCGGAAGCCGGTGAATTGATCAGGCGCTTATTGCAGGGAGGCCCCTAAAACATTTTCGCCCTGCATATCGCTGACGCATGCCCAAATATATGCCCTGATGTATATGGCCGGAGCGCGTAATTTCAGTATCAAACTGCCCAGGAAAATTTCCTGCCAAGGAGCACGATTATGATAGATTTCCACCTCCAGAAGGATTTATGCATCTCTTGTGGGCTATGCGCCCGCGACTGCGTATCCGGCATCATTCATATGCATGAAGACTTCCCCATTGTTGAGGATGAGATAAAATGTCTGCGCTGCGGCCACTGCCTGGCGGTTTGCCCGCAGGGAGCCATTTCCGTGCTTGGCCGCCACCCTTCAGGCTCAGCCTCGCTTTCCGGCAATTTGCCTAGCCCCCTGGCCCTGGAAACACTTATCAAAGGCCGCCGCTCTGTCCGCAATTTCAAAGAACGCGACGTGGATCCGTCCTTGATCAAAGAACTTCTGGACATCTCCTCGCACGCGCCCACCGGCACCAACTCGCAGATGCTTGAGCTCACGCTCATCAACAAGCGGGAGGTCATGAACGCATTCCGCGCCGATGTCTACCAGCGGCTGGCAAACATGACCGCGCAGGCAACCATGCCGGACACGCGCATGGGTCATTTTCTCAGCATTGCCGCCAGACTGTGGCGGGAGGAAGGGCGTGATCTGGTTTTTCGCAATGCGCCGCACTGCCTGCTGGTATCCAACCACAGCGATGCTTCGTGCGTGCCGGAAGACCCGGTCATCTTTCTGTCTTATTTCGAGCTCATGACCCAGGCCAAAGGAGTGGGCACCTGCTGGTGCGGTTTCCTCTATTCGCTGTTCACCGAAATACTGCCCGATCTGGCGCAAAAAGTCGGCATCCCCGACAGCCACGCCTTCGGTTACGCCATGCTTTTCGGCTATCCGGCCTTTAATTACGCGCGCACAGTGGAACGCGCGACCGCGCCGATTAATGTGCTGGAAACATATGGGTGAACGGCTGAGGCCCAGAGCATTTTTTAGATATTAAGCCAAAAGCTCTGGCGCCTAAACAACCTTGAGAAGCGCCGCCGACCAGGTCAGGCCCGCGCCGAAGGTGGTGATCAGCACGCGCATGCCCGCCTTGAGGCGTCCGGCGTTGCCTGCCTCGTAAAGCGCCAGAGGGATGGATGCCGCCGAGGTATTGCCGTACCACTGCACATTCATGAATAAGCGGTCTTCACCGACTTTGAGCCGGTCCGCCACGGCCTCGATGATGCGCTGATTGGCCTGGTGGGGAATAACCAGATCCACGTCGTCGGCGGCCATGCCGTTGCGCTCAAGAAGCTCCCGGCTGATGCCGGTCATATTCCGCACCGCGTGCTTGTAAACCTCGCGGCCTTCCATGTTTATGAAGTACTCGTCCCCCACCACATCGCCTGCTTTATAGGGGTGAATGGAAGAACCGCCCCGGCTGTACAAAAGATCCGTGTATGCGCCGTCTGCCTTGCTGAGCACGTCAACCAGCTCAAAATTAAGGTCGTTGCCTTTGGGGAAATCCGGACCGGTCACCAGCGTTGCCCCCCCGGCATCGCCGAAGAGCACGCAGGTGCTGCGGTCTGCCCAGTTAACCCTGGAAGTCAGGAGTTCGGAAGCCAGGAGCAACACGCAGGTATCGGCAGACTGGGCGACCAGGCCCCGGGAAATTTCCAAACCATAAAGAAACCCTGCGCAGGCTGCGCTGATATCAAAAGCGGGCTGCCCGTGCAGTCCAAGCTTGTTGGCCACCACCGTGGCCGTGCTGGGGAAAATATAGTCCCCGCTGCAAGTGCCCAGGACTACGTGGCTGATCATATTCTTATCTACGCCGGAGCGCTTGAGCAGCTCCTCGGCGGCGGCAAAGGCGATGTCCGAACAAATTTCTCCCGGTGCAGCCATGCGGCGCTCTTTAATGCCGGTGCGGGAAACAATCCATTCGTCGCTAGTATCCACCATGCCGGCAAGATACGCGTTATCAATAACCCTGGCTGGGGTATAAGCTCCAATTCCGTTTAAACGGCAAGTGCGAACGGTCATCAGCAGGCAACCTCCTTTGGTGCCGCTTCCTGAACGAACAGACGTCCGGGGGCTGGATAAAAAACGGCTATAGGGGAAATCATCAATGTCCGGCAGGAAAGCCGGGCAGGCTTACGGCACCAGTGCGGCATTGCTGTAGCGGGTGAGTTCTTCGTTGGCGCTGATGCTTTCCACCAGCATTTCATTGATCCGCCGTTCCACATAGGTTCCGGCCTGCTTCACCGCATTATAAATTGAGCGTCGGCTGGAAGAGCCGTGGCAGACCATGGTGATGCCCTTCAACCCCAAAAGCGGGGCGCCGCCGTACTCGGCATAATCAACATAGCGGGCAAAACGCTTGAACGCGCCCTTGGCCATGAAGCTGCCGAACTTGGCCACAGGGCCGCCGGCCATGATTTCACGTTTGAGAATATGGGCCACTGCAGTGCCCAATCCTTCGGAAAGTTTCAGGGCCACGTTGCCCACAAACCCGTCGCACACGACCACGTCAAAATCGCCCTTAAAAATATCCCGGCCTTCTGCATTGCCCTTAAAATTTATGTTCTGGGCCATTTTAAACAGGTCATAGGCTTCTTTAACCTGGATATTTCCCTTGCCCTCTTCCTCGCCGATGGACAAAAGCCCGATGGAAGGTTCCGGGATTTGCAGCAGCCCCTTGGCTACGGCGTCGCCCATGAGTCCGAACTGGAACAAATTATGCGGTTTGCAGTCTACGGTTGCCCCCACGTCCAGCAGGACCATGGGGTCTGTTTCCGTGGGCATGAACGAGGCCAGAGCCGGTCTGTCAACACCCTCAATGCGCCCGACCACAAACATGCCGCAAGCCACTGTGGCCCCGGAATGTCCGGGACTTACCAGGCCATGCGCCGACCCCTCGCGCACCAAACGGCAGGCCACTTGAATGGAGGCATCTTTTTTGCGGCGAAGGACTTCCGAAGGTTTATCGTGCATCTCCGCCACTTGAGCGGCGTGGACGACACTGGTCTTGAC
>CAZNBK010000143.1:0-6635 GCA_964571105.1 uncultured Desulfovibrionaceae bacterium | reverse complement strand
CATGACGGTAGCGGGGTTCATAGTGGAAAAACCTCCATATATGATGTTAATGAACAACTTGCTGTGCCCGAACCGCAATTGCCGGACTTTATTTTCATCAGCGAATCGCTTTGTCGGAAGTATCAAAATTTTTTAAACGGCAACGGCCAGCAAGGCTAAGCTATCCTGGTGGTTGGCCTGTTGAAAGTGCTTCCACATGTCTTGTTCAATATAAATTGATCACTCTGGGGATTTTTGGCTTCCAGCCAGAGAGGAGATGTCCGTGTTCAGGCTTGTGAAAAAAAAATATCGCGTTTCATGCAAAACTTTGGCAATGCAGACTCCGAAAACCAGCTGTCCCCGACGGAATACGACCGGTTTATTACGGGCGGATGCGTGCCCTGGACTCCCGGCTATCACGAATATAAATGGAGAAAAATTCAGGAAGCGATTGAAGCCGGATTTGAAAATGTTGTTGGGACAGATAAATTCGGATTTCGCGTCGACGAACGTGTGGTCGAACTTCCCTGGTTTATTTCCCGACTGCCCGCAGGCAAGGGAACGCTGCTTGACGCTGGATCGGCGCTGAATTTTGACCTGATACTCTCACATCCCAGCATAACCGCAAAGAGGCTGTTCATTTCAACTTTGGCCTATGAAGGAACAGCTCGAACCGACTTAGGCATCTCTTATATATATGAAGATCTTCGTTTTACATGTCTAAAGGACAATTTTTTTGATTATATAGCCTGTATTTCAACTTTAGAGCATATCGGGCTGGATAATACTTTTTTGTATACTTCGGATCCGGAGATGAAGGATTGCGCGACTACCGACTACCTGAAAGTTTTGGATACACTCAAGAGACTACTACGTAAGGATGGAGTTCTTTATTTGACGACACCGTTCGGAGTGGCACGAAATCACGGTTGGTTTCAGGTGTTTGACGCCGACATGGTTGACGGGCTGATTGAGCGCTTTAACCCTACTCATTATACGGAAACAATATTCAAATACGAGTTCAACGGCTGGGGAATTTCTGATCGAAAAGAAGCGACTGGGTGCACCTGCTTTGATATACATGTGCAAAAGGACTATGAACCTGATCTTTTGGCTTTTTCGCGCGGGATTGTCTGCCTTGAATTAGTAAAGTAGTATGCTGTAACATCTTAAAGCCAGTTCAGAACAGAACTCCGCTTGGCGGGCTGAGCAAGTTCAAACCGCATTTTCGGTTTGCAAAACACTTAAAACCGAAGGCTCAAGTGTTACCGCGTAAAAATGTTGTTTAATTTTTTGAAATGTTTTTGGGATATTGCCGGTGCAAGTCTAGCTTTGGCAGCCATAAAGTGAGAGCGCGTATGACCGATGGACAGACATTTCCCATGAGTTGGGAAGAAGCCGTCATATGGCTGCGCAAACAGCCTAATCAGCAGGAGTTAGTAAGGGCCTGTTATTATGACGACCCTTTGGAAGAGGCGGCCAAGCGTTTCCACGCAAGCGGTGAGTGGATCGAGACACACAAACTCCTGCCCCCGCCTGGCGGCAAAGCCCTGGATGTCGGTTCCGGCAGGGGAATCAGCGCATACGCTCTGGCCGCCGACGGATGGGATGTCACTGCGCTGGAGCCCGATAAAAGTATGTTGGTCGGGGCAGGAGCCATCTTGGAACTGCAGCGGTCAAGCGGACTTCCGATTGTGGTTGTCTCTGATTGGGGGGAGTCGCTTCCATTTAAAGATTCCTGCTTTGATCTTGTGCATTGCCGACAGGTTTTGCACCACGCCCGGGATCTGCCGGCTTTTTGTCGGGAAGCGGCGCGCGTGCTCAAACCCGGTGGCGTCTTTATCGCGACGCGCGAGCATGTTGTAAACACCGCAGACGATCTGGACATTTTTTTCGCCGCACACCCCCTACACAAACTGTACGGCGGAGAAAATGCCTACCCCTTGCAGCACTATCTTTCGGCCATTGGCAATACCGGCCTGCTTTTTACCTCCATCCTTTCTCCCTTTGAAAACAAAATAAACTATTTCCCCTATTCAAACAAAGAAATCAGGGCCGTGATGCTCCGGTTGTGGCCCTGGAAACGTGAACCGGCCCATGATGAATTGGTGGAATTGGCGAATCAGACCGATACGTCTCCCGGCAGGTTGTATACCTTCATTGCGGTAAAACCGAAGGATAACGCCATTAGTGTGGGCTCTTTACGTGGGGAATTGCATTCTACAACGAAGTGGAGCATGGCTGTGCGGGACAATCTGTACGCCAGGCTTGAGCGTAGCGATGCAAACCACAAACTGGTCGAACAGCAATTGAGCGCCATAAATGAAGGCCTTTCCTGGTTGCAAACCGGCATCGTCTCATTGGAGTCCGAAATTTCCCGGCTGGATGCCAAGGCTGCGACTCAATATTCCGCTTTAGAAGCTCACTCAAGAATTGACCATCCTATCAGGCACAATTTCAGGCGCGTAATAAACTGGTTGAAAGGAACACGAGCGTGAACCCAAAAATTTCCATTATCATTGCAACCATGGATGCCGACGCAACACTTGGACGTTGCTTGCGGTCAATAGAGGCGCAAAAATATGGACCGCTGGAAGTGCTTGTACAGGATGGGCTATCGTCCGATGATACCCTTGAAATCGCAAAATCGTTTGGCGACCAAGGACTTGCGGTATCAGTTCAGTCGGAAAAAGACTCTGGACTTTATGAAGCGATTAACAAAGGACTAAAGCGCATTGACGGGGAGTTCATTTTGATCCTGGGAGCGGACGATGAGCTCATGCCTGGCGCATTAGAAACCTTATGCGCGGCCGCCGAGCGGGAAAAGGCAGATATCTATGTAGGAAGCGCTCTCAATTGCGCGCCGAACTGGCAAGAGGTTTTCTTCCCCGCGCCTTTTGAACCGTTTGCCATTTTACAGAACTGTTCGTTCAGCCATAATGCCATGTTCGCCAGCAAATATGCATACAAAGTCATCGGATTGTATGACGAGTCATATAAAATCGCAGCCGATTCACGTTGGGTCCACAAGGCTCTTTTGTCCGATCTGCGGTTTGCCGCCATAAACGCGACGGTGGTCAAATTTCATCTTGGCGGCATGTCCTGCGTTAATCCGGAACTGGTCATGAGTGAATCCTGCCGCACGTTGATGGAGAGCTTTCCGGGACTGTCCAGGGATGACGCGTTGTACTTACTGCTCATGGCCAAGGGCTGGGATTCCGCTGAACGCCTTACGGAAATTTTGGCCCGTTACCCTGATAATGAAGCGCTCCGCGATGCGGCTGTCCGCGCCGCCGAGTATGCCCCATACGGTCCGCAGCGCGCGTTGGACAGAGCGGCCAGCAATGCCGACTCAGTTTCGCCCTCCTTTTTTAAACGGCTTGTCACCAAAACAAGGAAACTCAGGCATGCCTTTTCTTAGCTTTGTTATTCCCGTCTACAACCTGGAAAAACTCCTCGTGTGCTGTCTGGACAGCATTTCGCCCCAGCTCACTCCGGACATGGAAATCATTGTTATTGATGACGGTTCGACCGACTCCTCCTTGGCGGTGGCAGAAGCCTATGCTACGAGCCATCCTGAAACCGATATCCGTGTTATTCATCAGGAAAACGGCGGCGTTGGCTCCGCCCGCAATGCCGGGCTGCGTGAAGCAAGGGGCGAGTATATCTGGTTCGTGGATTCGGACGACAGGCTTGAAGAACACGTTTTGCCTCGCATTGTGAATATCCTTTTGCGAGAAAAGCCGGATATTTTTCTGATCAACTATATCCACCTTCATGATGGCGGGCTTACCGAACCAAATTACGTTGACCAGCGTTTCGCGGGTAAAACTATGCGCATACTAGACATGCCGGAAGAGGCGGCATCAAGTTTTGCCGTGTGGAATTGTGCCGCTTGGCGCCCCATCGTCAGGAGAACGGTGATGGTCGACAACAAAATAACCTTTCCCGAACAGACATACTATGAAGACCATGTCAGTTCGGCTCTTATCACGCACTACGCAGAAACTATTTTTATAGACAGTCCTCCCTCTTATATCTATTTGCATCACAACAGCTCGGCTTCCAGTGCGCGTAATGAACGGGTATTTCAGTTTATAGCCATCAGAAAAACCTGCCTTGAGCTATTCAGAAATTTCGGCTGGAATAAAAAATACCCCAGCCTCTTCATGCAATATGTTTTGCCGGAACCATTTTTCGCCATGCATGTCCCTCCTTCCTTGCGAGAGAAGTTCCTGCGCGAACTCAAATTCAACCTGCCCGATGCCGATGTGGCGGCAATAGCCGCGCCGCTGGGCGAAGCTCCTTTTTATAAAGCACTACACAAGTCGATAACGGCAGGTAATGTCAGACCCTATTCTCTGGCCAAACTACACGCGTGCGGAAAACATGTAACGGCGAAGCTTTGTGGCCTACCCCGGCGGCTTGCGCGGAAAATTTTTATCAAAATGTACGCCTCTGCCAGGTATATACTTTGCGGCTCACATGCCCACACTCCCGGCAATGCGGGCATGCGGGTTGCCGCAAGCGCCTTAGCCAATATCCACCTCGACATCAGAGGATACCGCGAAAACAGGATATACGTTGATATCGGCGAGTATGCCGATATCAACGGTGTCTGCGTATTTGAAAGGGGGGGCGGGAAGATCAGTTTTGGCAGACGCTGCTCTGTGGGAGGCGGGACAACTATCATCTGCGCGAGTGAAGAAGGCATAAGCATTGGAGCAAATACGCTATTATCCTGGGGCTGCACCATCGCAGACAACAACAGCCACAGCCTCGACCCAGACATCCGCCATAACGATGCCTGGCATTGGTCTTTGGGAGTCAGGCAGCAGACGCTGGGTGCTTTCAAAGATTGGTCGGCTGTCAAATGTGGCGGAGTGCGCATCGGCGAAAATGTCTGGATCGGGTTCGGTTGTGCAATATTGGCTGGTGCTAGCATCGGCAAAGGCTCCGTTATCGGGGCTAATTCCGTTGTCAGCGGCAGGGTGCCGCCGTATTGTGTTTTCGCCGGGACACCTGCCAAATTTGTTAAATTGGTGCCGCGCAGCCAGGGGTGGCGACGTGATGAACTTGTGGAAGCGGTGCAGGCCGTACCTGATGCTGTCGAACAGTTGGCCGGCTTTTGCTTGAGCGCCGATGTACCCCTGGATATGCGGCGCATAGAAAATTCAAAGATATGGAAAACGCTTTTACATTATTTGCGCAACCGATTGCCTGCTGGATCCAAACTTCTTGTCCCTTCGTGCGGCAACGGCTCTCTTGCCTTTCTCCTGGCGGACAATGGATACTTCGTTCACGCTACGGAACCGACGGAACTGCTGACTCTGGCCAAAGCCCATCTGGATGGACGCTCCCCAACCATTTCTTTCTCCAACCAATTGATACCAAATGACATCACAATGGCTGACGCCGCCATTTGGTATAGATGCGCGCATCAACACGGCATGCTTGATCGTCTGGCGAAGCGGATGTCTCCCTACATGAGGACAGGCGCGGCGTGTCTTATGTGCGGCGTACCGCTTTATAATGAAGCTTTACATAAAGAGCCTTTGTACGTGCACGGACGACTCGGCCGAACATATGAGGAAAAAGAGCTGTATGATAGTACTCCAGAGGGTTTTTCCAGCAGGGTCGAGGTGAGCGGAGACCACGCATTGGTCTGTTTTACCCGAAATGTGCATCCCAAATCCGACAACAAGAGAACCGACTTATGAGCAAGAAAGCATTAGTGACCGGCGCAGCCGGATTTATAGGCAGGCATGCGGCACTGGCCTTGCAAGCGCGGGGTTATGATGTATTTGGTTTGGATGTGGCGGAAATCCCAGATCCCGGACAGTGGGGGATCAGCCATTTCACCCGGTCAGCGGTCAACCTTTCTGTCTTGGAAAATATCTTGGGAAAACACGGCAAGCCGTGGTGCGTTGTCCACTGTGCGGGCTCTGGCTCCGTCCCGGATTCCCTAAAAAACCCAATGCGGGATTTCAAATTAAATGTTGAAAGCGTTTTGGCCGTCCTGGAGCTGTCGAGGCTGCACAATAGTGAAATACGCATAGTGCTACCTTCCAGCGCGGCGGTTTACGGCAATGCTGGTGTGCTGCCGCTGGAGGAGGGGTTGGACTGCCGCCCAGTATCACCATACGGAGCGCATAAAAAGATCATGGAACAGCTGGCTGCATCGTATGGAGTAAACTTTGCTGTTCCCAGCATATGCGTACGTTTTTTTTCCATCTACGGCGCTGGGCTTCGTAAACAGCTGCTGTGGGACGCCTGCAACAAGCTGACACGAAACAGTTTTTCCTTTTTCGGAACCGGACGGGAATTGCGTGATTGGCTGCACGTGAAGGATGCGACCGCACTGCTGGCTCTGGCCGTAGATCACGCTGCCCCCCAGGCCCCCTTGATCAACGGAGGAACAGGCAAGGGAGTGAGCGTTGCCCAAATCCTGACCATTTTAGGGAAGGCCTGGCAACCGAAGCTCCAGCCAAAATTCACGGGCGAAGACCGTGCCGGGGATCCGCTTCACCTGGTTGCTTCCGTGGACCGGCTCACCTCATGGGGATTTACGCCTGCCATAAATTTACAAAGCGGTGTTGCCGATTACGTCGAATGGTTCAAGAGGGAAACGAACAATGCTTAACGTTGTCCTGTAC
>CAZNBK010000142.1:0-6674 GCA_964571105.1 uncultured Desulfovibrionaceae bacterium | reverse complement strand
AGCCGTTACCCGAGTGCGCAAGCAAACGAGGGTTACGGATGAGGTCCGCAGAGCGTTGGTTTTCACTGCGCTCCCGCTGCGGGGCTGCCGCACGTCCTGTGCGGCTTACTCTCCCCGTCATTCCGTCTTCCGCCCAAAGTCCGTAGGCCTGTCGCTCTGCGGATCATCCCCGGCCAGGTCTTACCCTGGGCACCTCCTGCGGGTATTGCGGATTATAATTATACTCATGCAATTGATTCACGCCATCCCGGGGCTGCGGGCCGGGGTGCGGGCCGGGGCCGGGGTAAGGATTATGCGGCGGTCTCGGCCCCGGAGGCAGGGGAATGATCGGGCGCACTTCCGGAGAGAGAATAATCCCGTCGCGATAATAATCGTTGTAAGGGCGTTGTTCCTCTCTGGGCCGGGGCGCGGTGCGCATTATGGCATCGCCGTCTTCATTTTTTCCGATAAAAGCGCCTTGCGGCTCGTCTTCATTGCCTTGGGCCGCCTTATCTTGTGCAAACACGGCAGCGGGCAGGCTGAAAAACAGACACCCGCCGAGCAGCGCGGTTGCAAGTGAAACTCCGAGGCCGCGAAACCGCCCACCGGGCATAAAAAAGTTTTTTTTATTTTGCCGACAAACGTTGCCCGCCGACTGCGGGCCTTTGTTTGCACCTGTTTTTAAGCGCATATTTTCTTGCAGCATGTTTACCTCCCCTTGCCCTCAAGGGGTCAAAAAGCTATAGTCAATTTTTTCAGTTCCCAGTACAATGCGAGCTGTTCAACTTTAAAATATTACAAAACTCAAATACCGATATATAATTTCAAAGTTAAAATGCCCCAGTACAATTCTGCAAGAGGAGTACCACTGTGTCTCAGGATCGCACCAAAGCTTACACCCAGGCCGGAGTTAACATCAATGCCGGAAATCTGCTTGTTGACCGCATCGGCAGCCTGGTCAAAAAAACCCGCACACCGGGCGTTGTCGCCGATATCGGCGGCTTCGGGGGCCTGTTCAAACCGGACTTGTCCGGCATGTCCGCTCCGGTGCTGGTCGGCGCCACCGACGGCGTCGGCACCAAGCTCAAACTGGCTTTCCAGTTTAACAAACACGATACCATAGGAATAGACCTCGTGGCCATGAGTGTCAATGACGTCCTGGTTCAGGGCGCCAGGCCGCTGTTTTTCCTGGATTATTTCGCCACCGGCAAGCTTGACGTGGACCAGGCCGAACAGGTGGTTGCCGGAGTTGCCGAGGGCTGCCGCCAATCCTCCTGTGCCCTGCTCGGCGGGGAAACCGCAGAAATGCCGGACATGTACGCCCCCGGCGAGTACGACCTGGCCGGTTTTTGCGTGGGCCTGGTGGATAACGACGAAACCGTGGACGGCTCGTCCATCAGTTTCGACGATGTAATCATCGGCCTGGCCGCTTCGGGCGCACACTCCAACGGGTACTCCCTCATCCGCAAGCTGCTGGACAAGAGCGGGCTTAAAGGCGACGACCCCTTCCCCGGCACAGACAAAACCGTGGCCGAAGTGCTGCTCACCCCCACCTTTATTTATGCCGAGCAGGTGCGCAATCTCATGCGCGACTTCCCCATCAAGGGCATGGTCCACATTACCGGCGGCGGTTTTTACCTGAATATCCCCCGGGTATTGCCCAAGGGCGTGGTTGCGGAGATAGATTTCAACGCCTGGCCGCAGCTTCCGGTTTTCCAATGGCTGCTTGAGCAAGGCGAACTTACCTGGCCGGAAATGCTGACCATTTTCAACTGCGGCATCGGCTATATTCTCATTGTTTCGGCCAAGCACGTTTCGGACATGCTCACCCGTTTAAACGGCCTGGAGCAACCGGCCTGGGTCATCGGCCATATCCGCCGCCAGGAAGAAACCGACCGCGAACAGGTTGTGATCAATTTTTAAGGTCTGAGGATTTGTGACAACCCTTTCTCTTTCCCTTTCCCCTGCCCGGCAGGTGATCCCAGAAGGAACATTCATCCATGTCTAATTGCTACAGATTGGAAGTGGCTGCCCGCGAGCCCGGCTTTGACGCCGAAGGCCGTGAGGCTTTGCATCATCTGCACGCCTGCGGCCTCAACGGCGTTACTGCCGTGCGTTCGGTCAAGGTTTATGAGCTGTGCGGCGCGTTTACCCGCAATGAAGCCCTGCTGGTGGCCGAAGAGCTGCTCTCCGACCCGGTTGTGGAAACCTTCAGCCTGGACGCGCCCATATTCAAGCAAGAGCCGGGCCAAGGGCATTTTCTGGAAATCGGCAAGCATGCCGGGGTAATGGAGCCTGCCGAAGACTCCATCCGCAAGGGCGCTGCGCTCATGGGCGTTAACCTGGACAGCATCCGCCTGCTCCGCTTTTATCAAGTAACCGGGCAATGCGACCCCAAGGCCCTGGCCGAGGCCGCCCTGCAAGGGCTTGCCAATGCGGTCATCGAAGACGTGGCCGTGGACAAACCCCTGGTCCGCCATGAAGGCGGCGGCAGCGCGGGCAGTGTAAGCACCGTGCCCCTGGCCGGTCTTGACGACGCGGCGCTCATGGAGATTTCGGTTAACGGACAATTATCGTTGTCCATTCTGGAAATGCGGGCTGTTCAAACATATTTTGACGATCTCAAACGCCCCCCCACGGATGTGGAACTGGAAACCATCGCGCAGACCTGGTCCGAACACTGCGCCCACAAGAGCTTTCGCGGCAATGTCCGCTACCGGGAAGACGACAAGCCGGAAGAATATATCACCAACCTGCTGAAAAGCACGGTGTTCAAGGCAACCCAGGATTTGAACAAAGACTGGTGCTGGTCTGTGTTTGAAGACAACGCCGGGGTGATTGATTTTGACGGCGAAACCGGCATTGCCGTGAAAGTGGAAACCCACAACCACCCCTCTGCGCTGGAACCTTACGGCGGCGCAGGCACCGGCACCGGCGGGGTTATTCGCGACCTGCTCGGCACCGGGCTTGGTTCCAACCCGATCATGAACACCGACGTGTTCTGTTTTGCGCCGCTGGATACGCCTGCTGAAGATATTCCCCAAGGCGTGCTCCCGCCTGCCCGGATCTGTTCGGGCGTGGTGGCCGGTGTGCGCGATTACGGCAACCGCATCGGCATTCCCACCTGTAGCGGCACCCTTTGCTTTGACCCGCGCTACCTGGGCAACCCCCTGGTTTATTGCGGCACCGTGGCCATGATTCCCAAAGATATGGCCAAACGGCGCAAGCCCAAACCCGGCGACCTGGCCATTGTGGTTGGCGGGCGCACCGGGCGCGACGGCATTCACGGCGCAACCTTTTCCTCCATTGAACTGGATGAGGAATCCGAGCTGACCTCAGCCGGGGCCGTGCAAATCGGCAATGCCATTGAAGAAAAAAATGTCTGGGACTTTCTGATGCGCGCCCGCGACAGCGGCTTGTACACGGCCATCACCGACTGCGGCGCGGGCGGTTTTTCCTCTGCCCTGGGCGAGATGGGGGCCGAGTGCGGCGTGCGTATGGACCTGGACAAGGCCCCGCTTAAATATCCCGGCCTGTCCTGCGCGGAAATCTGGATATCCGAAGCCCAGGAGCGCATGGTTCTGGCGGCTGAAACCAAACACCTCAACGCCCTTTACGCCATTGCCGAGGAAGAGGAAGTGGAGCTGACGGTCATCGGCCAGTTTACCGATGACGAGCATTTGCGCCTCTACTGGCACAACAAGGAAGTCTGCACCCTGGATATGGATTTTCTGCACGAGGGCATGCCCCGCATGGAGCGCACCGCGCACTGGGTCAGCCCCAGGCATATGGAGCCGCCGCTGCCGGAAAAAGCAGATTATACCGACGATTTGACGGCCCTGCTCGGGGCCTGGAACATTTGCTCCAAAGAAAGCATCATTCGCCAGTATGACCATGAAGTGCAGGGGCTTTCCGCGCTTAAATCCCTGGTCGGCCCCGGTCGCGACGGCCCGGGCGACGCGGTAATCGCCACCCCGCAAATGGGCAGCACCCGAGGGGTGGCTGTCAGCTGCGGCATTTGCCCTGCCTACTCGGACATTGACCCGTATTGGATGGCCGCAGCCGCCATTGACGAAGCCCTGCGCAACCTGGTGGCCGTGGGCGCGCCCCTTGACCGCTGCGCCCTGCTGGACAACTTCTCCTGGGGCAACTGCAACCATTCCGACCGGCTGGCCGGTCTGGTGAAAGCCGCGCGCGGCTGTTATGACTTTGCCATGGCTTACGGCACCCCGTTTATTTCCGGCAAAGACTCGTTGAACAACGAATATCTGGTCGGCGGCGAATCGCTGGCGGTTCCCGGCACTCTGCTGGTTACAGCCGTGGCGGTCATGCCCGATGCAGACAAGGCCGTGAGCATGGACCTCAAGGCCGCCGGCAACCTCCTGTACATGGTCGGCCTGACCTTCCAGGAACTGGGCGCTTCCGAATATTTCCGCCACTTGGGCCATATCGGCCAGAGCGTCCCCAAGGTGGACCCCGATCTGGGCAAGGCGGTATTCGGCGGTCTTTCCGAAGCAGCCGCCCAGGGCCTGGTCCGCAGCATGCACGACTGCTCCGAAGGCGGCCTGGCTGTAGCCGCTGCGGAAATGGCTTTTGCGGGCAACCTGGGCTTGCGCGTCAACCTTGAAGACCTGCCTGTGGAAGGCCCGGCCCTGGCCGCCCCGGCCTTGTTGTTCAGCGAATCGCAAAGCCGCCTGCTGGTGGAAGTGGCCCCGGACAAACAGACCGCTTTTGAAGCGCTGCTATCCAAGTCGGGCGCGCCCTTTGCCTGCATCGGAAAAGTTGAGCCTGCGCCCCGCCTGGTTATTGCCCACAACGGACGCACGGTTATCGACGGTGATCTGGAGGCCTTTAAAGCGGCCTGGAAAAAACCTCTTGCCAAGATATAAGGTTTAAAACATATGGCTACTCCTCGTGTGGTGGCGCTGCGCGCCTCCGGAACCAACTGCCACAGGGAAACCGTGCATGCCTTCAACATGGCCGGAGCCCAGGCGGAACATGTGCACATCAACCACCTGCTCAAAAGCAAAAACCCGCTGGCCCCCTATCAGATCGTGGCCCTGTGCGGCGGCTTTACCTACGGCGACGATGTCGCAGCCGGAAAGATTCTGGCTGTGGAGCTGGACCGCCTTCTCGGCGAACACCTGCAAAACTTTGTCGAGCGCGGCGGCTTGATTATCGGCATCTGCAACGGCTTTCAGGTTCTGATTAAAACCGGCCTGCTGCCGTATGCGGAATTCCGCCCGGCTGCCAAGCGGGAATATACGCTGGCCCACAACGTTTCCCATCGATTTGAAGCGCGCTGGGTCAAGCTGGAAGCCCCCAAAAACACCCGCTGCCTGTTTGTGGAGCCCGGTGAAGTTCTGGAAATGCCCGTGGCCCACGGCGAAGGCCGCCTGGTCGGCGTAAGCGGGCAAGCCGTCAAGCGGTTGTCCGATGAGGGCCTGGTCACCTACCGGTATATTGCCCAGGACGGCTCAGCCTGCCCGGTTTATCCCGATGACCCCAACGGTTCGGCAGACTTTATCGCCGGCATCAGCGATGCCACCGGACGTATTTTCGGGCTTATGCCCCACCCCGAGCGGCATGTTTACGCCCGCCAGCATCCCAACTGGACCCGCGACGGACGCCAAGGGGAAGGACAGGGCCTGCGCATATTCCAGCGGGCCGTGCAGGCCTTGAAATAATCCGGCAGGGTTAAGCCCTGCACCCTCATAGGGAGTGATACGTTTCGGTTTGAGCGCCAGAGATCTGCCTACGGACTTTGGGCGGAAGATGGATTTGAGTTTTGTAACATTTCAAAGTTGAGCGGCTCCAATGAAGGCCACGCCGGAAACCAGAGAAAAGCTTTTGCGGGAGCTGTTGCGCATTCCCTGCATCACCGCTTCTGCGGATGAAGACCTGGGGGCCCAGTTCATTTACAGGCATCTGAACCGGCTCCCCTACTTTCAGGAGCACCCGGAAGACCTGGTGCTTCTGGAAACGCCCCTGGAAAATGACCCGCGCCCGCTGCATTCGGTCATTGCCCGGGTAAGACCGGCCAAACCCAGCAATAAAGCCGTTGTGCTCATCGGCCATTTCGATGTTGTCGAAGTTTCCATGTACGGCGATGCGCGCAAATACGCCTTTGACCCGGACGCCCTGGCCGAGCACCTCAAGCAGGCGTCCATTTCCCCGGAAGCCCGGGCCGACCTGGAGTCCGGCAAGTATATTTTCGGACGCGGCTCCATGGATATGAAATGCGGCCTGGCCCTGGAAATGGAGCTTTTGCGCGAGTTTTCGGAAGACCGGAGCCTCTTTGAGCTCAATCTTATTTTCGCGGCGGTCGCCGATGAGGAAAACACCTCGGCGGGCATGCGCGGGGCAGCGCCGTATCTGGCGGAATTACAAGAGCGGGAAGGCCTTGCAATTCTGGCCGCCATCAACACCGAACCCTCAGAACCCGGCAAACCCCAGGCAGTTAATCCGGTCATCTTCACCGGCACCGTGGGCAAACTACAGCCCGCGTTTTTATGCGTGGGCCAGGAAACCCATGTGGGCAATTATTACGCCGGGCTCAATGCCACCCTGCTTTCGGCAAACCTGGTCACCCTGGCCGAAGGCAACCCCTCCCTGGCCGATTGCCGGGGCGCGGCCACACCCTCCTGGATTTGCCTCGGCCACCACATCCTGCGCGAAAGCTATTCCGTAACCGT
>CAZNBK010000141.1:296-6687 GCA_964571105.1 uncultured Desulfovibrionaceae bacterium | reverse complement strand
TTTGCTGCACAGCCAGCCATTTTGGTTCCACATATAACCGGGCACATATTCGCCGCTTTCCACCAGCTTTTTCTGTTGGTCAGAGGACATGCCGTTATAGTTGCCGATCTGCTTGGCGAATTCTTCCATGGACAGACCCGCGCCGTGCCCCTGAGCCAGGGCAATGCCGTAATCTTCCACGTTATAACTGCTGCTGCCGGTAATTTTATTGATTTTGTGCATGGAACCGGCCAGGGTGTCGATGAGCACGCCCCAATACATGTCCGGGTAACCGCTGCCGGACAGGGAACAGTTGTTTTTCTTGGCCAGGGCGTCCAGTTCCTTGGTGATGGCCGGGGAAGAATTCCAGGGGTACAAGGATTCTTCACAGGTGGAAATGGCGTTAACGCCGTTTTTGGCGCACACGGTCATGGCCTCTTTAATGTCGGCCATGGTGCTCATGGTGGCGATCACGCAAACATCGGGCTTAAGTTGCCCGAGCATGGCGTCGGCGTCCTTGGCGCTGGAAATTTTAATGCCTGTGGGGCTGCCCATGCCTATTATTTCCGCGATATCCTTGCCGATAACCTTGGGATTGACGTCAAAAGCGGCCACGATCTCCGCGCCTTTTTCCAACAGATAGCGCATGAGAAACACACTCATTTTGCCGCAGCCGTACTGCACGGCTCTTACTTTACGATCCATGGAAATACCTCCTTACAGGTTTGCTCTTGGCGTTTTAAAAAAATTCCCATGTTTATTATCCTGAGGCTTTCCCGGAAATAAAGCAAGTATTCAATAATTACTCGCTGCTCAGGCCCGCCTGCAAACTTTCTTACTGCGCTTTGCTTGCGCCTGTGCTAGTTATAAAAATACGGAGATAAGCAACGACTTTTCTTTTTGTTTGTGAACAAATTGTTAACGCGCCTCAGTCGTTAGAGCTGTTCAACTTTGAAATGTTGCAAAACTCAAATATCAAATGCTGTCATTGGAGCCAAAAGGCAAAAACACTTTCCCCTTATAAATGCGCAAAATCTAAGACGATTTTGCGAAAGACACGCGCTGCTTATCCGCGCGCGGGTGCCGCTTCGCGGCACCAGAGCATTTTATCAATATATAATTTCAATGTTAAAATACTCTAGCTAAACAATAATATATGGACAAAATAAATTTGCGCAGCCTGTTGCAGGATGTGAGCGAAGGCCGCCTTAGCGCGGACCAAGCCGCATTGCGCTTGCAAACCGCACCTTCGGAGGCGTTCCTCAACGGCCTGAACCTGGACTATCACCGTGAACTGCGCTCGGGCCTTCCCGAGGTGGTCTTTGCTGAAGGCAAAAGCCCGGAACGGCTGTGCTCCGCCCTGGAGCGGCTTCATGCCGCGCACGGCGCAGCCCTAGCCAGCCGGGTCTCGCCGCAGCAGGGGGTGATGCTGCTGGAGCGTTTCCCCCATGGGGAGTTTTGGAATGAGGCCGGTCTATTTGCTCTGGGCCGCCCCCTGAACCTGACCCCGCCCTGGACCGGCAGCGGAGAAGTAATTATTATCACTGCCGGAGCCGCCGATCTGGCCTGCGGCCTGGAAGCTTTGGGTGCGGCCCGTTTTTTCGGGCTTGAGGCCGGGCTGGTTCCCGATTGCGGCGTGGCCGGTTTGCACCGTCTGACCGCGCACCTGGACAACTTGTTTGCGGCCCGCCTGCACATTGTTATTGCAGGCATGGAGGGCGCCCTGCCCGGAGTTATCGCGGGACTATGCGGCAAGCCGGTAATTGCCGTGCCCACCTCTGTGGGCTATGGTACCGGCCTTGGCGGCACAGCCGCGCTCATGTCCATGCTCAACTCCTGCGCCACCGGGATGGCCGTGATGAATATCGACAATGGCTTTGGCGCGGCAGCTTTTGCGGCCAAAATACTGCACCCGAACAATTAAGCAGGCCCAAACGGCACAGATAACGCTTATGCCCCGCAAACCCGTGATTTTCCGCATCATCGGCAACAATGAGTCCGGCACTGTCCGGCGGCGGTTGGCCTTGCTTCTGCCAAAGCTGACCGATGATTTTGCTGTGCATCTCATTGTCTGCGGCAGCCGCGATGAACTGTTCGATAAGCTTGCGGAAAACGGGGTCACCATGCATGCCTTCCCGGGCGGAAACGCCTGGGACCCGACGGCAGTGCGCCGCCTGGCCAAGCTGTTCAAAAAACACAAAGCCGATATTGTCCACACGCACGGTCTGGACTGCAATATTCAGGGGATGCTGGCCGCAAGGCTCGCCGATGTTCCGGTGCGCATCGCCCAGATACACACCCGCCCGACGCACGACCAGCCCGGCACGGCAATCGGACGTCAGGCTCAATCCGTGCAGGAAATGACTGTGCTCAGCCTCTGCGCGCACTGTGTGCTGACGGCGTCCACCCAGCATAAAGATACTTATTCGGTCCAAAACCGCTTTCTGCGCCACAAATTTTCCGTACTCCACAACGGCATTGACTTGAGCGATCTCA
The DNA here is from genome assembly GCA_964571105.1 of uncultured Desulfovibrionaceae bacterium. Classification (GTDB taxonomy): domain Bacteria; phylum Desulfobacterota; class Desulfovibrionia; order Desulfovibrionales; family Desulfovibrionaceae; genus JAVBRZ01. Next base: position 4,212 of record CAZNBK010000141.1, on the reverse strand, counting down.
CCGCTGCGCCGGACGCCTCCAACGCCATTTCTCTGGAGTTCGGTCTGTTGCCCGAGCATACCGTGCTCGGCTATGTGGGCAAGCCCCAGGCAGATGCGCATATCGGCTTTGCCCTTGCGTTTATGGGCAAGCTGGTCGAAGAGCGCCCGAACTACCGTTTGCTGGTGGCCGGACCGTGCGGCAGCCGCGAATTGCAAACTTTACACGACCAGGCCGAAGCGGCCGGGTGCCGCAGCCAGGCTATTTTCGTCGGTTGGCGGGATAATATGGCCGATTTCTACCGCGCCTGCGACCTGCTTCTGTTTGCCTCAAACGAACGCCGCCAGGGCATGCCCGCCGTGGTCCTGGAAGCCTGCGCCCTGGGCCTGCCCGTGCTTTCCCGCACCAATAAAGCCGTGGCGGAAATTGCCGGGTACTACTCGCGCATCCACTTCATGGACGATGAGGATTCACCGCACGGCGCAGTGGACGCGGCCCTCAGCCTGCCGGTTGACAACGGCGAAACTTTCGCCCGCCATTTCAGCATACAGGCCATGCTTTTGCGCACAAAAAAACTCTACGACCAGTTTCTGGTCAGCAAAGGGAAATTGTTATGATTCACAATCCCGGTCGCATCAGCCGCGATGAACGCCGCGCCCGGGCCGTGCTCGGCAAAGAATCAGGACTCGGTCAAGCCGGGCCCGCCCATTTGCCCAGCCATGGCGGCACCGTGCTGTCCCTGGCCCGCAGCCTGGGCGTTTCCGTAGACAGCATTGATGATTTTTCCACCAACACCTTTTACAGCGCCAAAGAGCTCACCGCCCAGTTGGTCAAAGACACGCCCTATGCCTTTGCCCACTACCCGGACAGCCACTGCACGGCCCTGCGCGAAGCCCTGGCCGGACACGAGCAGGTTTTGCCGGAGCAAATTATTGTCGGAAACGGCTCAGCCGAGCTGATTTTTCTGGCTCTCAACGCGCAGAGGCCCGGTTCGGCTGCCCTGGTCTCCCCGCTGTTTTCCGAATACGAACGCGCCTGCCGCACGTTTAATATCCCCGTGGAAGACATCAACCTGCCCGCTGAACAGGGCTTTGCTTTTGGCCGCGATGAACTGAAAAACATCTGGAAAACCCGGGCCGAAATGGCAATTTTCTGCGTGCCCAACAACCCCACAGGGCAAATCTATGCCAACCTCCCGGCTGTACTGGAAAGCACCCCCTGCAACCGCATCATGGTGGACGCCACTTACCGCGAATTTTTCCACGACGACACCGCCTATGCGCAAATGTCCTGGCAGGCCTACAACCGCATGGCCCGCCCCGGAACTTCCACCACGCTTATGGCCTCATTCACAAAATTTTTCTGCTGCCCCGGCATCCGCCTGGGCTACTGCGTGGCCGACAAAAACGTCATCAACCGCATGAACGCCAAGCGCCCCCCCTGGACCGTATCGGCCTTTGCCCAGCAAATGGGGCTGCATTTTCTCGAACATATTGCCGATTACCAAGCCCTGCTGCCGGACCTGCACTTCCAGCGCCGCGTTCTTGGCGACGAACTGCTGAACACCGGCCTGTTCCGCGCCGACAGCCTGGTGGCAGGCCCAAGCTTCATCACCCTGGCCGTGCAGCCCCCCCTGTCTGCCCTGGACCTGGCCAAACACCTGCTGGAGCGCCATATCCTTATCCGGGTCTGTGATAATATCACCGGCATGCCGCCCAACTATGTGCGCATCCAGGTGCGGCCGCCCGAGGCCTGCGAACAGCTCTTGCACAGCCTGACAACTTTTGCCGGGAGCCGGTAAGAATAATTGAGGGAGGAGAACCCCAAGGACCTCCGGCCCTTGAGGTTCCCCTCCCTCAAACTCCCACCCCTCCTGAACCCGAATTGTATTTTCATTTAAAGCATTTTAACATTGAAATTATATATTAAGCCAAAATGCTATATAATTAACGAGTGTGATTATGGCTGACCATTTCATCAAAAATACCTTGGAGCAAATCGCTTGGCGTCTTGTTGACCAAGGCAGAACTCTGGGCACGGCGGAATCCTGCACCGGGGGGCTTATTTCCGCCTGGATCACCAGCCTGCCCGGCAGTTCGGCCTGGTTCAAAGGCGGGGTGGTTTCCTACGCCAATGAAGTTAAATCCGGCCTGCTCAAAGTTCCGGACGAGTTGCTTGCAACACATGGCGCAGTGAGCGAACCCGTGGCCCTGCGCATGGCCGAAGGCGCTCTGGCCGCTCTGGGCGTGGATTACAGCCTGGCGGTCACCGGCATAGCCGGGCCGGACGGCGGCAGCCCGGAGAAGCCCGTGGGCACGGTCTGGATTGCCTGGGCCGGAGCCGGACAAGTTATTGCAAAACATTATCTGTTTGCAGGCACACGGCAAAACATCCGGGAGCAAGCAATGCAGGAAGCCTTGCGTGGGCTTCTGGAGCTGGCTTCTGATAAATAAAGTTTGAAGATTAGGAATAGGGGCCGGGGGAGGCGGGAAGAAACTTTTCAGAAAAATTTCTTCCCGCCTCCCCCGCAGCTGTCATGTCCTAGACATAACAGCGGCAATAGCTTAAAAGCAGTTTCGCAGTTGCCGGGAGTTTGCCCGCACTGGAAAAAGCGCCTGAATGCAGGCAATACAGGTTTATTAATGGCAATACAGGAACACATTCGCAATTTCAGCATCATCGCCCACATTGACCACGGCAAATCCACCCTGGCCGACCGTATCCTTGAATACACGGGCCTGGTTTCCGACCGGGAAAAACGCAACCAGTATCTGGATCGCATGGACCTGGAACGGGAACGCGGCATCACCATCAAAGCGCAATCCGTGCGCATCCCGTACAAAGCAGCCGACGGCAAGGATTATATTCTTAATCTCATCGACACGCCCGGCCACGTTGACTTCAACTACGAAGTTTCGCGCTCCCTGGCCGCCTGCGAAGGTTCGCTTCTGGTGGTGGACGCCAGCCAGGGCGTGGAAGCCCAAACCCTGGCCAACGTATACCTGGCCCTGGACAGCCATCATGAAGTCATCCCGGTACTGAACAAAATCGACCTGGCCGGGGCTGAACCCGAACGGGTCAAGGAAGAAATCGAAGAGGGCATCGGCCTTGATTGCGAAGACGCCCTGCAAGTCAGCGCCAAAAGCGGCCTGGGCGTGCCTGAACTGCTGGAAGCCATTGTCCGGCGGCTGCCCGCCCCCGAGGGCGACCCCAATGCCCCGCTCAAAGCCCTGATTTTTGACTCCTGGTACGACCCCTATCAGGGCGCGGTGGTCTTGTTCCGTGTGTTTGACGGCATCATCCGCACCGGCGATCGGATTAAACTCTTTGCCGCAGGCCGTGAATACGAAGCCTTGCGCCTGGGCGCGTTTTCCCCCGACGCCGTTGATATCGCGCAGCTCGGCCCCGGCGAGGTCGGTTTTCTGTGCGCGGGCATCAAAGAATTATCCGATGCCAAAGTGGGCGACACCATCACCCATGTGGAAGGCGGCGCCGACGAACCGGTGCCCGGCTTCAAAGAAGTTAAGCCCATGGTTTTTTGCGGGCTGTATCCCACCGAATCCGCCGATTATGAGCAGCTCAAATTTGCCCTGGACAAGCTTCATCTCAACGACGCCTCGTTCTCATACGAAGCCGAAACCTCGCAGGCCCTGGGGTTTGGCTTCCGCTGTGGCTTTCTGGGGCTTTTGCACATGGAGATCATTCAGGAGCGGCTGGAGCGGGAATTTGACCTGGGGCTGATCACCACCGTCCCCAATGTTATCTATGAGATTGAGAAGAACAACGGGGAAGTGCTGCACATTGAGAACCCCAGCAACATGCCCCAGCCCAATGACATCGCCCTGATGAAGGAGCCTTTTGTGCTGGCCACCATTTACACCCCCCAGGAGTTTGTGGGGACGCTGATGGAGCTGTGCCTGGACAAGCGGGGCGTGTT
>CAZNBK010000141.1:0-286 GCA_964571105.1 uncultured Desulfovibrionaceae bacterium | reverse complement strand
GTGAATTTCAGGTGGATCTCATTGCCACCGCGCCCTCGGTGGTCTACCGGGTGGAACACACCAACGGCAAAGTTGAAGAAGTTGACAACCCCGCGCACTTGCCCGACCAGGTCAAAATAGCGGCTTTGTATGAACCTTACGTGCGCATTGAAATTTATGTGCCCGGCGAATTTGTGGGCGCCGTGCTCAAGCTCTGTGAAGAAAAACGCGGCATCCAGAAAGATATGCGCTATCTGACCGCGCGCCGGGTGGTGGTCACTTATGAACTGCCCTTTGCGGAAATCGT
>CAZNBK010000140.1:2909-6687 GCA_964571105.1 uncultured Desulfovibrionaceae bacterium | reverse complement strand
GGCAACATCGTCAGACAAGGAGGCAACCATGGCCGCCTTGATGGTGTGCATGCGGTTTTCAGCTTCGTCCATAACGATGGAAGCGGGGGATTCGAACACTTCTTCAGTGACTTCCATGCCGTCCAGCATCTTGAACTTTTCGCCGATTTCTTTGCCGATAACGGTTTCCAGGTTGTGGAAAGCCGGCAGGCAGTGCATGTACTTGACATCGGGGTTGCCGGTGGCTTCCATGGCCGCAGCGTTGACCTGGTAGGGCTTCAGCAGCTTAATGCGTTCTTCCCAAACCTTTTCGGGTTCGCCCATGGATACCCACACGTCGGAGTACACAAAGTCACAGCCCTTCAGGCCCTTCTTCACGTCGTCGGTCACGGTGATCTTGGCGCCGGTGGCCTGAGCAACTTCTTTGGCCATCTTAACGATGGGAGCGGTGGTCTGCAGGCTCTTGGGAGCGATGCAGCGGAAGTCCATGCCCATCTTGGCAGCGCCCATCATCAGGGAGTTGCCCATGTTGAAGCGGGCATCGCCCATGAAGCAGAAAGTGATCTTGTTCATGGGACGGCAGGGCAGGTATTCATGCATGGTCAGGAAGTCGGCCAGGATCTGGGTGGGGTGAGATTCGTTGGTCAGGCCGTTCCACACGGGCACGTAAGAGAACTTGGCCAGGGTTTCCACGATGGTCTGAGCGTAACCGCGGTATTCAATACCGTCGTACATCTTGGAAAGCACGCGGGCGGTGTCGGCCATGGATTCTTTCTTGCCCATCTGGGAGCCGGAAGGTCCAAGGTAGGTGCAGCGGGCGCCCTGGTCGAAACAGGCAACTTCAAACGCGCAACGGGTGCGGGTGGAGTCTTTTTCAAACAGCAGAACAATGTTCTTGTCCTTCATGAACTTCTGTTCCTTGCCCAGACGCTTGTCCTTCTTCAGCTTCGCGGAAAGGCGCAGCAGATACATCAGTTCGTCGGGACGCAGGTCATAGATCTTAAGAAGATGCTTGTTTCTCAGGCTAACATTCTCGTACATGGGTATAATTCCTCCATAAAAGGTTGATAACAGGGCTCCCTCACCAGGGGGCCAAAAGCCTTATGTGTTAGAGGCGGTTATCCAGCTAACAGCAGAAAACCGTCTTTAGTCCGGTTTCAGGACTTAACCCCTCTGACGTGTGGGGACAGTATACTTTATTCCGGCTTATAGCAAGCAAATTCCGCGAGTTCAGAAAAAACCTTCAAAGCTGCGACGGTCTTCGCGCAGATCAACTTTACCGCTATAAGTCGCCGCCAAAACCTAAAATATGTCCCGCTTGCACCCGGTGGCAGGTGCTGCGCTTCGCGCTGTCAGAGCAGTTATACATCCGCAAAATGCCTTACACAAATGTAGTGCCGACCCCGTCGCGGTCAAACAGACAATCGGCCAGATTGCCCTGCCTGCGTCCATCGACAATCATGGCCCGGCCCACGCCGCGTTCCATGGCTTCAAGGCAGCTCTTGACCTTGGGGATCATCCCGCCGCTGATCACGCCGTCCTCAATTTGCCGCAAAACTTCGGCTTTGGAAAGTTGCCTCTGCAAATTACCGGCAGCATCCAAGACGCCGGGCACATCCGTGACCAGCACAAAGCAGTGGGCCTTGAGCGCTCCGGCCACGGCTCCGGCCGCAGAGTCGGCATTGATGTTCAGAGTTTCCCCGGCCTTGCTCACGCCAACCGGGGCAATTACCGGCACATAGCCGCTCGCCAGGGCCAAATTGAACAGGGTCGGGTCAACTTCGCTCACCTGTCCCACCTGCCCGTAATCGCCCGTCAGTTTCTCGGCCAGCAGACAGGAGCCGTCTTTACCGGAAAAGCCCACGGCCCTGGCTCCGTTGCGTTCAAACAAATTAACCACGCTTTTGTTTACCGCGCCGGAAAGAACCATCTCCACCACCTGCATGGTTTCATCACTGGTCACCCGCAGGCCGTCTTTGAAGACACTTTCAATATTCAGACGTTTGAGCATGCCGCTGATCATGGGCCCGCCGCCGTGCACAATAACAATACGCCGCCCTTGGCCCATCAGCTCGGCCACGTCTTTGGCAAAGCGCACATTAAGCTCCGGGTCGTCCATGGCGTGGCCGCCATACTTGATTACGAAAATTTCCTGTTCGCCCATTGGTCTTATCCTCTTGGGGTAAAAAAGGCCGGGATTTTTAAAAAATATCCCGGCCCGATAAGCAGGCTTTATCGCCCGGTGTCCTCACGGACCATCAGGTTTAAATTTGCAGAATCATCCCGGTTTCGTCGCAATTATAGTACTTGGAGCACTTGCTGCATTCCACCCAGACAATGGGCGGAATGTCATTGCGCGGATACTCGATGAACCCGAAAGACTGGAAAAACTCCACGGCCAGCGTAAAGGTGAACAAGCGGCGAATGCCCAGCGCCCTGCTCTCTTCTATCAAGGCTTGCACTATCTGGGAACCGAGGCCGCGCCGATGGAATTTGGGGTGCACGGCCAGTGAACGAACTTCCGCAAGGTCTTCCCAAAGCACATGCACGGCGCCGCTGGCCACCACAATGTCCTGCACGCCGTGCTTGCTGGGCACCGGCACAGTCATGACCATGTAATCTTTAATGTTTTCGTAGATATACTGCGGCCCTCTGGGCAGCATAATCTTTGAGGACGCATACTCATTGATCATGCCGGAGATGCTGCGCACATCGCCGACGACAGCCCCGCGAGGCTTGGAGACATTGTCAAGGCAGTCGTCAGGTATCTCGGGCAACAGGCTGGGAGTGGGAATCCCTTTCTGACCTTCGATTAACAGGGGGGTGAATGTTGACATTATATATTCCCCTCGGCTGAAAACCATTTCTGCACAACAACGGCAGCGCTTGAGAACATTTTATACCTGAGCTTGTCAGCTACGGCGGGGGTAAATCCCGCCTGATCCAAACTCGCAGGCAAGGCAAAGTTTCGCCTCGCCCGAGCCTTTTGCCTTGATATACATCAAGGCAAAAACGCTCCAGCTGTCGGAATAATCCGCGTCCAGCGCCATTGCTGCCGGGCTTTTCAGCCTCGTTTGATTTACGCGAAACTGTTTCGCGTATTCCCCTGTCGGCTCAAACATGTTTAAGCAGACAGGGCAATCATAACCGCAGAAATTATTTACATCTATTTTACAGATTAGGCCAACAATTTCCGTCAAGTCGACAAATACATAGGAGGAAAAAATGCCCCTCCAGGCAAGGCCTGGAGGGGCTCATAATCCTCAATTCAGCAAATTAGAACAGCTTGTTCTTTTTGCCGAAGTCTTCCAGGACGGTGTCCAGGGAGGGCTCACCGATTTCCTGCAGGTCATAGTAAACCCGGGTGGAAGGCTTGTTGATCTTGATGATGCGGTTCAGGTCCATGGGGGTACCGATAACCACAGCTTCACAATCAACAGCGTTGATGGTGGCTTCCAGGTCCTTCAGCTGCTGTTCGCCATAACCCATGGCGGGCAGCAGGTTGTTCACAGCAATGTGAGGATAGGTTTCGTAGGTTTCAATGATGCGGCCCTTGGCCCACTGACGGGGGTTGACCAGTTCGCGAGCGCCATAACGGATGGCGGCCACAGTGCCGGCGCCGGTGGACATATCGCCGTGGGTCAGGGTGGGGCCGTCTTCGACCACGAGCACTTTCTTGCCCTTGATCACGCTGGGGTTGTCCACCTTGATGGTGGAGGCAGCGTCGATGATCACAGCCTGGGGAACAGCACCGCGCACGTTTTTACGCACGGTTTCGATGTTGTCAAAGGAGGCGGAG
>CAZNBK010000140.1:0-2899 GCA_964571105.1 uncultured Desulfovibrionaceae bacterium | reverse complement strand
CGATCTTGTTGATTACCACCACGTCGGCCTGACGCAGGGTGGCTTCGCCGGGATAGTAGGACAGTTCGTGACCGGGGCGGTGCGGGTCAACCACAACGATGTTGAGGTCGGGCTTGAAGAAGGCGAAGTCGTTGTTGCCGCCGTCCCACAGAACCACGTCACAGCCGCTGGGGTCTTTTTCGATGGAGCGCAGGATCTTTTCGTAGTCAACGCCGGAATAAATGACGTTGCCGCGAATTACGTGCGGTTCATATTCTTCCATTTCTTCGATGGTGCAGTTGTTCTTCTTCAGGTCTTCCACGGTGGCGAAGCGCATGCATTCCTGCTTCACCAGGTCGCCGTAAGGCATGGGGTGCCGAGCAGCCACAACCTTGAGGCCCTTGCCCATGAAGTACTCAACCACGCGGCGGGCAACCTGGCCCTTGCCGGCGCCGGTACGCACAGCGCACACAGCCACAACGGGCTTGGTGCTCTTAAGCTGGGTGTCTTTGGGGCCGAGTATGCGGAAGTTAGCGCCGGCAGCGGTGCAGATGGCGCTGACATGCATGATGTGCTGATAGCTGACGTCGGAGTAGGAGAACACGCAATCGTCAACTTCAAGGTCTTTAATCAGCTTGGGCAGGTCGTCTTCAGCATGAATCGGAATGCCGTTGGGATACAGCTTGCCGGCCAGCTGAGCGGGGTACTTACGACCGTCGATGTCCGGAATCTGGGCGGCGGTGAAAGCCACCACATTGTAGTACTCGTTCTCGCGAAAATAAGTATTGAAGTTGTGGAAGTCGCGACCAGCAGCACCCATGATGATAACATTGATTTTCTTGCTCATTTAAATCTTCTCCTTGAGTTAGGTGAAAAAAGTTTCACTTACCTACACGCCTTAACAATATGTTACGGTCAATTTCCAGGTTTAAGCCGGGAACCGCCCGTTTCTATGCGTTGTCCGTTTATGCCGGGCTTCGCCTCCTGCCCTTGATCGGCCCGGAAAGGGCCAATTTCATGCAAGAACGCGTATTTTATGTTTTTGACCGGAAAACGTCAACCCTATGCTCCGGTTTAAACACCCGGGACAATCGACCAGGCCGCTGCCCCGGGGTGTAACCGAAACTAATTAACCTTTGACAATCCGGGTGCCGGCATTGCCTTTGAGAGCAGCCGGAATGTCTTCAATGGAAGTGATGATGGAAGGCTTGCCGCTCTTCTGGGCAAATTCCATGGCAGCCATGACCTTGGGGCCCATGGAGCCAGCCGGGAACTGACCTTCATCCAGATACTTCTGACATTCGGAAGTGGTCATGGTGGACAGCATTTTCTGATCGGGCTTCTTGTAGTTAATGCACACGCCCTTTTCGTCGGTGGCGATAACCAGGAAGTCAAGGCCCGCAACTTCTGCCAGCAGAGCAGTGGCCAGGTCCTTGTCGATAACAGCGTCAACGCCGACAAAGCCGTTGCCCTTCTTCACCACCGGGATGCCGCCGCCGCCCACGCAGATAACGATGTAATCGTTGTCGATAAGCAGCTTGATGTCTTTCTGGTTGACAATTTCTTCGGGGCGGGGAGAAGCCACCACACGGCGCCAGCCGTGCTGGGTTTCAACCATGGGCAGATCGGTAGCGGGCTTGTCCTTGTAGAACGGACCAACCGGCTTGGTGGGGTTCTTGAAGCCCGGGTCGTTGCCGTCAACAGCCACGTAGGAAACCAGGGTGCAGAAGCGCTGATCTTTCAGACCGGCGTTGGCCAGAGCTTCTTCCAGGGTAGATTCGATCATGAAACCGATCTGGCCCTGAGTCATGGCGCCGACCACGGCCAGCGGCATTTCCGGCACTTCGGTGGTGGCAGCCTGCTGCAGCAGAATGTTGCCGACCTGGGGGCCGTTGCCGTGGGTGATCACTACTTTGTAGCCGTCTTTAATCAGGTTAACCACGGCCTGCATGGGGGCCTTAAGGTTGTTGAACTGGTCTTCAGCGGTACCCTTCTGGCCGCGCTGAATCAGGGCGTTGCCGCCGAGAGCGATAACGACTGTAGGCTTCTTGCTCATAAATTCCTCGCCTATTTAAGATGGTTTATTTTGTTGTCCTCACCTGAGGTTGGCCGACCGAAGTCAGCCGCAATTACTTCCGATGCATTTTGAAGCAACCGGACCGCAGAACCGCGGCAATACAGAATGTTACAATTCACTCTGCCGGTCACGTCGGGTCTCATACCACAAAATTAAATAAATGTAAGGGGTTTAAGTGGCGAAAAATAATTTTCAATTGAATAATTCCGCTGCGGCTGCATCCCCCGAAAGACCGCTCAAATACTAGGTTTCAGCGTTGACTGCACCCCGGCATACACCGGAGATTTCGGGCGCAAATAAAAACGGAGCCTACCGTGTCGACAGCAGGCTCCGTTTGCATCTTTCAGGTTCTTGCCCCTGATTCTTTGGATCAGGTTGCCGAATTAAGCTCGCGCACAAGGGCGTCCATCTTGGCCGTGCCGTCGTTGAGCGCTTGGGCAGCCGCGTCGCAACGCTCCATGGCCGAAACAATATTGACCGAGATCACGTCGATTTCCTGCATGGCCCGGGTGATTTCTTCAGTACCGGCGGCCTGCTCTTCCACCACGGAAGCAATATTTCTCACCTGCCCGGAAACAGAATTGGCCAGCTCAACAATTTCGCCCAGGGCATCACCGGCCAACCGGGCTTTTTCCGACACTTCCTCCACCTGGGCGGTGGTCTGGTCAACACTGTGCGCGGTGCTGGTGGTGGATTCCTGGATACTGCGCACGGCGTCGCCCACCTCTTTGGTGGACAGCATGGTTTTTTCGGCCAGCTTGCGCACCTCATCGGCGACCACGGCAAATCCACGCCCGGCCTCACCGGCCCGGGCCGCTTCAATGGCCGCGTTCAAAGCCAGCA
>CAZNBK010000139.1:3272-6688 GCA_964571105.1 uncultured Desulfovibrionaceae bacterium | reverse complement strand
GCCCCGCAGGGGAGCAAGCGAAAACCACGTTTTTCGCGCAGCGAGCCTCGAATCTCGCGCAGGACGCGCGAGGGAGAGGTATGCGATAAGGTCTACTTACCCCAGATTATCATTTAAGCTTATAAGTCGCGCCCTGGGCCGCAGAGTTAACCGCCCGGCTGTAACGCTTTAAAAATCCGCTCACCGGGCGGGGTTCATAGGGCGGCAGCTTGGCCCGCCTGGCATCCAGGACGGCGGCTTCGACCAGGAGATTCAGCTTTCTGGCCGGGATATCGATTTCAATTAGATCGCCCTCTTCCACCAGGGCAATGGGCCCGTTGTCGGCAGCCTCAGGGGAAATATGCCCTATGGCGGCGCCGCGTGTGGCTCCGCTGAATCTGCCGTCGGTGATCAGGGCCACCTTGGCGCCCAGGCCCATCCCGGAGATTGTGGCGGTGGGGGTCAGCATTTCGCGCATGCCCGGTCCGCCGCGCGGTCCTTCATAGCGAATAACAACAACATCACCTGCTGCAATTTTTCCGGCCATGATGGCGGTCACAGCCTCGTCTTCAGAGTTGAAGACCCGGGCCGGGCCTTTGTGTTGCATCATTTCCGGGGCCACGGCGGATTGTTTGACCACGGCGCCGTCCGGGGCCAGATTGCCGCGCAGAATGGCAATGCCCCCTTCCGGGGAATAGGGGTTAGCCATGGGCCGGATAATATTTTCATCCAGGTTGTGGGGTTTAAGCTCGGCCAGGTTTTCCGCCAGGGTCTTGCCCGTGGCGGTAAGCACGGATGTGTCCAGATAACCGGCCTCGGCCAATTGGGCCATAACCGCCTGAATGCCTCCGGCCCGGTGCAGGTCTTCGATATGGGCCGGTCCGGCTGGGGAAAGCTTGCACAAGTTAGGGGTTTTACGGCTGACCGCATCAAAGATGTCCAGGTTAAGGTCCAATTCGGCCTCGGCAAAGATGGCAGGCAGGTGCAGCACGGTATTGGTGGAGCAGCCCAGGGCCATATCCACGGTCACGGCATTGCGCACGGCCGCCGGGGTAACAATGTCGCGGGGCCGGATGTTTTTCTCCAGCAGCTCCATAATCTTCATTCCGGCATGCTTGGCAATACGCACCCGGTCGGCCAGGATGGCCGGGGTGGTGCCGTTGCCGGGCAGGGCCAGCCCAATGGCCTCGGACAGGCAATTCATGGAGTTGGCGGTAAACATGCCTGCGCAGGAGCCGCAGCCGGGGCAGGCGCTTTGTTCCAGGCAGGCCAGCTCGTCCGCGCTCATCAGGCCCTGATTGACCTGGCCCACGGCTTCAAACATGGACATGAGGTCGTTACGACCGCTGTTCCCGGCCAACATGGGGCCGCCGGAAACCAAAATGGCCGGAATATTCAAACGAAGCATGGCCATGAGCATGGCCGGTACAGATTTGTCGCAGTTGGCAATGCAGACCAGGGCGTCAAAAGGGTGGGCCGTGGCCATAATCTCGATGCTGTCCGTGGTGATTTCCCGGCTGGGCAGGGAATAGTGCATGCCGTCGTGGTTCATGGCCAGGCCGTCGCACACGGCAATGGCCGGAAATTCCATGGGCACGCCGCCGGCCAGGCGCACGCCGTCCTTGACCGCCCGGGCCAGGGTGTGCAGGTGAATATGGCCGGGCACCACTTCGTTGGCGGCATTGACCACGCCCACCAGGGGCAGGTCCATTTCCTCACGGGTAAAGCCCAGGGCGTAAAGCAGAGAGCGGTGAGGGGCCTTGTTCAGGCCCTGAGTCATGCGTTTGCTTCTCATAGCGGCAACCTTTATCTATTTGTTTTTCAGTATTTCTCCGGACTCTGCCCGGCTGTGGGTTGGGCGCGCAACGGACCGCGCACGGCTGCCCAACTGCCGATTACGCTCATGAGCACCGGAATGAGTACCAGCAGGATCAACTGCCAGACGGACAGAAACCTGAACTCAGCCAACAACGGTGGGATGGTCAGGCCTTCCAGCCGCCAGTAGGCGAGGTGCAGCAGCCCCACGCCAATAAGGCTGCCCATGAGTCCGGATAACGCGCCGGTGGTCACCAGGGGCATGCGGATGTACCAGTTCCGCGCGCCAACCAATTGCAGAATTTCTATTTCCGTGTGTCGGGAAATCAGGGACAGGCGCACGGTGTTGCCCACCACCAGGGCCAGAATGCCGGACAACATGAGCACAGCCGGCAGCATGATCTTGCGGCTGATTTCCCGCCAGGTGCGGGCAACTTCCTCGCGCAGGGGGTTTACCTGAACCTTGTCTACTCCGGACAGTCCTTCCAGATATTTGATGGTTTCCTGTCGCCAGCGGGCCTGGTCGTCGTCCGCAGTGGTGAAATGGAGTATGGCCGTGGGCGGCAGGGGATTTTTTCCGGCCAAACCGCTGATGTCCATGCCCGCGCCCTTAAGGCGTACAGTCAGCGCGGTCATGGCTTCTTCCGGCGTATAGGTTTGCCATTTGCCGAGGCCCGGCAGGTGCTGAATCTCTTCCCACTGGCTGCGAATAACATCCATTTCCGCGTTATTGCGCCAATAAACCTGAATGACCACCTCGCCATGCTCGGTAGCCAGCTGGCTGTCCAGGGTATTTAAAAAAATCAGAAACAGCCCGGCCAGAAAAACCATAAGCCCTACAGCGGCCAAGGTCATCAATTGCGAGAGCGGGTTATGCCTGGCATCCCGAAGACCCTGAATGATCAGGCGGCTGACAATGCGGATCATGGGCGTCCCGCCTTGCCGCGCAGACTCAGGTCGTCTTCCAGGTCCAGTTGGTCAGCGGCCCGGAAAAGCGAGGCCCCGGTCCAGTTGGCATAGGTAATTTTGCCGTCTTCCAGGCGCAGGAGCTTGGCGGAAGGATTGCGGGCAATGAGGTCGCGGCTGTGCGTGGCCAAAATCACCGTGGTGCCGTGGGCGTGGAATTGCATAAACAGATCCATGAGCCGGAAAGACAGATCCGGGTCAAGGTTGCCGGTGGGTTCGTCGGCCAGAAGAATCTGCGGGTTGACCACCACGGCCCGGGCCACGGCCACCCGTTGCTGCTCTCCCCCGGAAAGCGACCCGCAGGGCTGGTTGATGCAGCGCTCCAGCCCCAGGCCACGGCAGACCGCGCGCACACGCCGTTCTGTGGATTGCGGCGGCAGGCCGCGCACCTCCAGGGGCAGGGCCACATTGGCATAGACGCTGCGCTGGGGCAGGATTTTAAAGTCCTGGAAAACCACGCTGATTTTACGCCGCAAATCCGCCACCTGATCGCCTTTCAGGCGGTTCAGACTGATTCCGGCCACTTCCACTTCGCCGCGCATCACCGGCAGGGCAGCGTAGAGAATTTTCATCAGGGTGGTTTTACCTGCCCCGGACGGACCGGACAAAAATAGAAAATCGCCCTTTTTTAAGGAAAAACAGCAATTTTTTAAAGC
>CAZNBK010000139.1:0-3262 GCA_964571105.1 uncultured Desulfovibrionaceae bacterium | reverse complement strand
GAAATTATAGGAAAGGTGGCGAACATTGAGCATGGCAATTCCAGAAGTTGATCAAATTCGGATTCCGGATAAAAAGCGCGTCCTGCATTTTTAATTTGGACATGGAATAAGAAGACCTAGCGCAAAACCCGGAAAAAGGAAAGAAAGGATGCTGATTAACAGCCGGGCTTGCTTCGGGCGGCAAAGGCGCATAAGAATCGGCACAGAGGAATAAAAATGAAACCATCAGCAACATCTCTTGATCTCAGCGTAATCATGGCCGTGTATAATGTGGAGCCGTACCTGCGGCAGAGCCTGGACAGTCTGGTCGGGCAGCGTCTGGCCCCGGAGCGCTTTGAAATCATACTCGTCGACGATAAATCCACGGACAACAGTCTGGACATCTGCCGGGAATATGCGGCCCGCTATAATAATATTCGTCTAGTGGAGCTGCCGGAAAACACCCCCGGCGGGGTGGGCATTCCGGCCAACATGGGCATGGAGCTGGCCCGGGGCGACTATATCGGCTTTCTAGACAGCGATGATTTTGCCGAGCCGGGCATGTTCGCTAAGCTGCTTGGCGCAGCACTGGCAACGGATGCCGAATTGGCCTTTTGTTCGTTTCGCATGCTCGACCAGAACACCCAATCGGTTATCCCGTCATATGATTTAAAATACTGGCGACTGTTATTCTTTCCCGGATTCTACGATTCGGAGGAAATCGGCCAGAAAAGCGTTTATCTGCGCTTATCGCCCGTGCCCTGGCGGAAGATTTACAAGCGGTCTTTTTTGCAAGAGCAGAAACTGGCCTTTCCTCAAGGTCCGTATTTTTGCGAAGACACTGCGTTTCACTGGATGACCTCCATTCTGGCCCGCGAAATCGTCCACGTTGATGAAGAGCTGATAACCCACCGGGTGGGCCGGGCCGGGCAAACCACGGCGCCGGATCTGGCCGAGCGCACACCGGACATGCTTGAGCAACTGCTGATAATCAAAAACTTTTTGGAAACGCGCAATCTTCTGCCCGCTTATGGCGAGCTTTTTGAGAGCTACATGCTCTTTGTTCTGTATAGTTGCCGCGAAAAACTGGCCGCACACGCCGAGAAAGTCCGGGCCCTTGTCGGTCCGGTGGATGTGGAAGCGCTGTTTAAAGATTAGCCAGGAGCCCTTTATCGCATACCTCTCCCTCGCGCGTCCTGCGCGAGATTCGAGGATCGCTGCGCGAAAAACGTGGTTTTCGCTTGCTCCCCTGCGGGGCTGGCCACATCCTATGGCCAATATAATCGGAAAATATTGGGGTTAAGGAGGATGGGGGAAGCAGCCTTAAGGGCCTCAGGTCCTTATGGTTCCTTCCCCCAGATTATCTATCCGCACTTCGAATAAGCGCAGCCGGGGCAGACGTGGCAGCCTTCCTGGAAGACCAGTTGCTCGCCGCAGTCGGGGCAGAGTTGTCTGCCCAGGCCGTTGGTAGGAAACACGGCCAGGCCCTTGCCTTTGAGGTAGCGGTTTTCCAGTACCCAGGCGATGGCGTCGGGTATGGACAGGAGCAGGCCCTTTTGCTGGAAGACCGGGTGTTCGCCGCCAATGCCCTTGAGTTGGCCGACCACTTCCCGAACCTCAATGCCGGAGCGCAGGGCCAGGGATACCAGGCGACCGATGGCTTCGGCCTTGGCTGTGACTGAATGGCCGGATTTGCCGATGGTCACAAATACTTCAAAGGGGTCGCCTTCCACTTCGTTGACGGTGACATACATGACCCCGAGGCCGGTGGCCACTTTTTGGGTGAAGCCGTAGACCAGGTCGGGGCGTTCGCGCACTTTGCTGTGATCGACCAGGGTTTCGGCGGGTTTGTCGCTGTCGCCGGTGCAGAGTACCTGCACGCTTTTACAGCCGTCGCGGTAGACGGTTACACCTTTGCAGCCAAGCTGGTAGGCCTGCCAGTAAATGGAGCGGATTTCATCCACAGTGGCGGAGTTGGGCAGGTTTACGGTTTTGGATACGGCGTTGTCGGTGAATTTTTGGAAAGCCGCCTGCATGCGCAAATGCCAGATCGGTTCGATATCCATGGCCGTAACAAAGACACGGCGCAGTTCATCGGTCAGGAAGTCAAAACTTTGAATGCTGCCTTTTTCCGCTACGGCCTCCATGAGTTTGGGGCTGTGGCAGTCGGCCTGGCGCAGGGCGTCTTCAAAATAGGGGTTCACTTCCACCAGGCGTTCGCCGTCCATGACGTTGCGGGCAAAACACAGGGCAAACAGCGGCTCGATGCCGGAAGAGCAGCCCGCGATAATGGACAGGGTGCCCGTGGGCGCAATGGTGGTAATGGTAGCGTTGCGGAACGGCCCCTGCTCGCGCTCGGGGAAAACGGACTCGTTATAAGCCGGGAACGGACCGCGTTCTTCGGCCAGCTGCCTGGAAGCGGCCCGGCCTTCTTCGCGAATGAAGTTCATGATCTGCTCGGCCAGTTGAATGGCCGGTTCGGAATTATAGGGAATGCGCAGGAGATAGAGCAGATCGGCCCAGCCCATTATGCCGAGACCGATTTTGCGGTTTTTGTGCACATTTTCGGTAATCTTGTCCAGGGGGAAACGCGAGGCGTCGATAACGTTGTCCAGAAAGCGCACGCCAAGCGCGATGCAGCGTTTGAGTTCGGGCCAGTCGATCCTGTCTTCCATGTTGGCGCTGTCCGCACCGGGTTTGAAAAAAGCGGACAGGTTGATGGAGGCCAGGTTACAGGCTTCATAAGG
This sequence comes from uncultured Desulfovibrionaceae bacterium, assembly GCA_964571105.1. Lineage (GTDB taxonomy): Bacteria > Desulfobacterota > Desulfovibrionia > Desulfovibrionales > Desulfovibrionaceae > JAVBRZ01. The sequence goes on along the minus strand of CAZNBK010000139.1, from coordinate 536 downwards.
CAGCAAGGGCTGTTCGCCGCAGGGGTTGGTGGATTCCATCTCTCCCTGCTTGGGCGTGGGGTTGTCGCGGTTGATGCGGTCCAGGAAGACAATGCCCGGATCACCTGATTCCCATGCCTTTTGGACCAGGATTTCAAAAACTTCACGGGCGTTGAGTTCACCCACGGCCTCGCCGCTGTGCGGGGTGATCAGCGGATAGTTTTCATTGGCCTCCACGGCTTTCATGAAATCTTCGGTCAGGCCCACAGAGAGGTTGAAGTTGTTGAATTCGCCTTCGCGCTCTTTGGCCTTGATGAAGTCCAGGATATCCGGGTGATCTACGCGCATTATGCCCATGTTGGCGCCGCGCCGGGTGCCGCCCTGTTTGATTTGTTCGGTGGCGGTGTTGAAAATTTTCAGGAAGGAAAGCGGCCCGGAGGCTACGCCGCCGGTGGAGCCTACCCGGCTGTCTTTGGGGCGCAGGCGCGAGAAGGAAAATCCGGTGCCGCCGCCGGATTTGTGGATCATGGCCGCATATTTGACCGCGTCAAAAATTT
>CAZNBK010000138.1:3129-6794 GCA_964571105.1 uncultured Desulfovibrionaceae bacterium | reverse complement strand
TCAGCCGCAAGGAATTACCATTCATAGAGTGCATTTGACGGTTGCCCTTTGTCTGCGAATAAATTATTAGATATTGGCTATTAACGTACACTCGGCAACGGGCGCCATACATATCTGCCGCCCGGCGTTTTACTTAAGTCGATAAGGGAGTTCACTTTGAATCCACTAATGCGGAGCATGCTCTTATGGGGCGGCATTGTAGTCCTGATGGTCGCCCTTTTCTCCATGTCCAAGCAAGGCGCCACCACCGCCGACAGGGAAATCAGCTACAGCGACTTCCTGAACCGGGTTGCCCAAGGCGAAATAACCAAAGTAACCATTCAGGGGCAGGATATTGTGGCCTCTTCCGGAACCACCGGGGTAAAAGCCGATTACAAAACCTATATGCCCGTGGAAGACCCCACCCTTATTTCCAAACTCATGGAAAATAATGTGGAAGTACAGGTCAAACCGCCGGAAGAGTCTTCCTGGTACGTCAGCGCTTTGGTTATGTGGCTGCCGTTGCTGCTCATTCTCGGCTTCTGGTTTTATACCATGCGCCAGGCGCAGGGCGGCGGCACCCGCGGCCCCATGGCTTTTGGCCGGGCGCGCACGCGCATGCTCAACCAGGAAGGCCCCAAGGTTACATTTGACGATGTGGCCGGTGTGGATGAAGCCAAGGAAGAATTGACGGAAATAGTTGATTTCCTGTCCGACCCCAGAAAGTTTACCCGACTGGGTGGGCGTATTCCCAAAGGCGTTTTACTGGTAGGCCCTCCCGGCACCGGTAAAACCTTGTTGGCCCGCGCTGTGGCCGGTGAGGCCGGGGTGCCCTTCTTTTCCATTTCCGGCTCCGACTTTGTGGAAATGTTTGTGGGCGTGGGCGCTTCGCGCGTGCGCGATTTATTTGTACAGGGCAAGCGCAATGCGCCCTGTCTGATTTTCATTGACGAAATTGACGCTGTGGGCCGCCAGCGCGGCGCCGGACTGGGCGGCGGGCACGACGAACGCGAACAAACCCTCAACCAGCTTCTGGTGGAAATGGACGGCTTTGAATCCAACGAAGGCGTTATTCTCATCGCCGCCACCAACCGCCCCGATGTGCTTGACCCGGCGCTCTTGCGCCCTGGCCGTTTCGACCGCCAGGTCGTGGTGCCCACGCCGGATGTGCGCGGCAGAGAGCGCATTCTGGAAGTACACAGCAACCGTACCCCGTTGGGCAAAGATGTTGACCTGGAGGTCATCGCCAAGGGCACGCCCGGTTTTTCCGGCGCCGACTTGGAAAACCTGGTCAACGAAGCCGCTCTTCAGGCCGCGAAAAATAATCAAAACCAATTGGCCATGGCTGACTTTGAGTTTGCCAAGGATAAAGTGCTCATGGGCCGGGAACGCCGCAGTCTGATTTTGTCCGATGAGGAAAAGAAGACCACGGCTTACCACGAGGCCGGACACGCCCTGGTGGCCAAGCTGCTGGCCGGTACCGACCCGGTGCATAAGGTGTCCATCATCCCGCGCGGTCGCGCCCTGGGCGTGACCATGCAACTGCCCGAAAGCGACCGGCACGGTTATTCCAAAAACTATCTGCTCAACAACCTGTCCGTGCTGCTGGCCGGGCGGGTGGCTGAAGCTCTGGTGTTCGGCGACATTACCACCGGGGCTGGCAACGATATTGACCGCGCCAGCAAACTGGCCCGCAAAATGGTTTGTGAATGGGGCATGAGCGAGGCCATTGGCCCCATGGCCGTGGGCGACCAGAACGATGAAGTGTTCCTGGGCCGCGAACTGATGCACTCTGCTCGCAACTATAGTGAAGAAACCGCCCGCCTGGTGGATAGTGAAATTAAAAAACTGATCCACGAGGCCCGCGAACGGGTGGAAAAAATCCTGGAAGCGCACATGGATCTTCTGCACAAGATTGCCGAAGTGCTGCTGGACCGGGAGACCATTAGCGGCGACGACATGGATGTGATCATGCGTGAGATGAACATTGAGCCGGTGACCACTTCCCCCAAAACCATGAAGGCGCAGGCTGCGGAGGCGCAAAGAAAGCGCGATGCCGATGCAGGCGGACACCCCGCTGAAGACGAGCCCACCCCGGAAGATGCCGAGCGGGCCTATCGAGCCGTGCAAGACGCCCCTGATGCGCCGCCCACGGATGCAGACCGGGACGAAGTTAACCTTTCCGGCGCACGCAACGCTGCCGAAGATGAAAATGACGAAGCAGATGAAAATGATGACGCCGATCGCGACCGGCCCCGCAATCGGCGACGCGATGACTAAGTAGCTATTGGAACAAAATAACCCGGGAGTTGCCCGCCTATGCACAAGCAATGGACAATCGCACGGGGCAGAGTTTTGGGTCCCTCCCCGTTCCTGCTCATGGGCATACTCAATGTCACCCCTGATTCATTTTCCGATGCCGCGCGCCGGGAAAAGAATACTTTTCTTATCCCCGACGACAACCGCTTTGAGCTGGTGCCGGAAGAAGCGCCGCTGGAGAACACCGGTGGCGTGGTCATGTCCATGTCCGGCACCCTGGCCAGCGCTGCGGCAGTGGACGGCATGGCCGCGCTGACGGCTTCGGGCCTGGACATGGTTAAATATGGCGCCGGGGTTTTGGACCTGGGCGGCGAATCTACGCGCCCGGGAGCTGCCCCCCTGCGTGCGGCGGAAGAGTGCGAACGGGTTTTACCGGCCTTGGCAGCCCTGCAGACAGCCTTTGCAGAGTTTAACCCCAAGCAAATTCTCTCCCCTCTTTCCCAGCACGAGCTTTTGAGCGGCGTGCCCACCACCCGCGACGACCTCCCTTTCCTTCCGGCCTTTTCCGTAGACACCTTTCATGCCGACACTGCCCGGGCCGTACTGGAAGCCGGGGCGGACATCATCAACGACATCTCGGCCTGGAGTTTCGAGCCGGAACTCAAAGAAGTGCTGCTGGAACACAAGCCGGGCTATGTGCTCATGCACTGCCAGGGCAATCCGCAGGACATGCAGACAAAACCGCATTATTACAATGTGGTTGAAGAAGTTTATGCTTTTCTGGAAGGCAAGCTGGAAGAGCTGGTCAAAGCCGGATTTCCGGAAGACCGGGTGGTTATCGACCCGGGCATCGGATTTGGTAAAAATCTGGATCACAACCTGGACCTGCTCGGCAATATCGAGCGGTTTTACGCTCTCGGCAGGCCGGTCCTCTTGGGCATTTCTTACAAATCATTCATGGGGCACCTGCTGGATGTGCCGGTAGGCGAGCGCGGTCCCCTGACGCAAACGGCCTCAGCCCTCATGGCGGAACGCGGGGTTTGGGCGCATCGCGTGCACGATGTTCGCGAGGTGATGCTAGCGCTTCATCTGGCCTACTATACCTCAAGGCAAAGCTGAGCGGGGCTGCTGTTTATGTCGGAACTGAGCATGACCTGGCGGGATATTGTGGACATCGCCCTGGTGGCGATTCTGCTGTATCGCCTGATTCTGCTCATGCGCGACACCCGGGCCGTGGCCGCGCTTTATGGGTTAATGCTCCTCCTGGTCATCTTTTTCCTGTCATTGGAAATGGGGTTTTATACCCTCAATTGGCTGCTGGAAAATTTCCTGGGATCGTTATTCCTGGTGCTGATCATTTTGTTCCAACGCGATATCAGGCGCGCCCTCACGGAAATGGGCACCCATCGCTGGTTTAGCTGGCGGCG
>CAZNBK010000138.1:0-3119 GCA_964571105.1 uncultured Desulfovibrionaceae bacterium | reverse complement strand
CCGCCGCCCACCCGGCCGGGCAGCGCGTGCAGCGGAAAAATACCGTCCAGCGCGAGGTGCTTGAAGAGATTATCGCGGCCTGCGTGCAGATGTCACGGGCGCGAATCGGCGCGCTCATTGTCATGGAACGCAAGGTATCTTTGGGCGACCTGCTGGACTGGGGCACCGTTGTCAATGCGGATATGACCCGCGCCCTGCTCATGACCATTTTCTATCCCAAAACGCCGCTGCACGACGGGGCCGTGCTTATCAGCCACAATAAAATCAACGCCGCCGGCTGCATTTTGCCCTTGTCCACCAATACGGATCTCGATGATGAATTGGGCACCAGACACAGGGCGGCCATCGGCATTACCGAGGAAACCGACGCCCTGGCCATTGTGGTTTCTGAAGAACGCGGGGTGGTTAGCGTGGCCATGAACGGCCAGCTATACCCCTGCTCCGATGCGGACCATCTGCGCCGCTTGCTGTTATTTAACTAAACCGGGACCTGATTGCGCATGAAAACCGGACAATGGATAAAATTTAACTGGCAGATAGCCCTGGTGGCCGTGCTTCTGGCCGTGAGCCTTTGGTACACGGTGGTCGGGCGCGAAAAAGTTGAAGGTTCGGTGGAAGTGCGTCTGGAAATAAAAGGACTGTCCTCCCGCTATATCCTCGACAGCAGCCCGCCGGACTCCATACGCGTCCGCCTGCGCGGCCCGGAAGGCCTGATGCGCGCGCTGGATCGGCGAAATCTGCAATATACTCTGGACCTGTCTTCGGTTGCCAGAGGCAACAATATTATCACCATTTCAGCCGATGACATGCCTTTTTCAGGCGCTTTCGATGTACTGGAAATCACTCCGCGAGCCCTGGAATTTTTCGTCGATGTGCTGAGCACCCGCAAAGCCGTGGTCAACCCGGTGCTGCGCAATGACCTTCCCAAGGGCCTGCGCCTGGAAGAAATGGAGTCCATGCCGCGCAGTGTGGTTTTGCGGGGCCCGGAAAGCGTGCTCTCCAACATGGCCACGGTCAACGCCACTGTGGCCATGCTGCCGGATATTACGGGAAACTTCATTCAAACCCAGGCCAGAATATCCACACCGCCCGGGGTAAGCGCAGACCCCTCCGAGGTTGACATCGACCTGGCCATCAGGGGCGTGCGCAAAGTGCTCGTGCTCCAAATTCCGGTGTCCGTTGTCGGCATGCAGCCGGACAACTCGTCTCTTGATCCGGAAGTGGTGCAGTTGGAGCTGGATGTGCCGTTAGCCTGGTCAGCCAATGGCCCGGAACTCAAAAATTTGAAAGCCTGGGTCGAAATCGACGAAGAAATGACCACCACGCAGAATTTGCCGGTGAAAATGGAAATCCCGGAAGACAGCAAGGTCATCAAACAGACGCCCAACCGGCTGAAGCTGACGATTCTTTAAGAGATACCGGCAGCAACGGCCTGCGGTGGCCTTGGGGCGTATAGAACCGTCGGCTCGGCAATCTTGAAATTACCCGGCTTGTGGTATATCACAGGCCAGTTTCATTTCCGGCAAGGAGTTTTCACAACATGGCATTATTCGGCACCGACGGTATTCGCGGCGAAGTAAACACCTACCCAATGCTGCCCGACATGGCCCTGCGCCTGGGGCTGGCGGCAGGCACCTATTTTCGCACCCGGTCCGACCGCCGCCACCGGGTGGTTATCGGTAAAGACACCCGCCTGTCCGGCTATATTTTTGAAAATGCCCTTACCGCCGGGCTATGCGCTTCTGGCATGGATGTTTTGCTGGTAGGCCCCCTGCCCACTCCGGCCATCGCCTATTTGACCACCAATATGCGGGCTGATGCCGGAATTGTTATTTCAGCCTCGCACAATCCTTATCAGGATAACGGCATTAAATTTTTCGATTATCAGGGGTTCAAGCTCCCGGCCAGTGCCGAGCAGGCCATTGAGGAAATGATCCTTGATCCCGATTTTCAGTGGGAATACCCGCCGTCCAACATGGTCGGTCGCGCTTTTCGCCTCAATGACAGCCCCGGACGCTACATTGTGCACCTGAAAAACAGCTTCCCGGAAAATCTGGACTTGTCCGGCATGCGCATTGTTATTGACTGCGCCAACGGCGCCAACTATAAAGTCGCGCCCCTGGCTCTGGAAGAGCTGGGGGCTGAGGTCATCAAGATCGGCACTGCCCCGGACGGCCTGAACATCAACGACAAATGCGGCTCGCTTTTCCCGGAAGTGGTGGCGGCCAAGGTGCGGGAAACCCGCGCCGATATCGGCCTGGCCCTGGATGGCGATGCCGACCGCCTCATCGTGGTGGACGAGCATGGCGAAACCATTGACGGCGACCAGATTATGGCTATCTGCGCCAAAGATATGCTTGAAAAAGGGATATTGCCCAATAATACCCTGGTTGCCACGGTCATGAGCAACATGGCCCTGGAAGTGTTTATGAAAGACCTGGGCGGCAAGCTGCTGCGCACCCCGGTGGGAGACCGCAACGTGGTGGAAGCCATGCGCAAGGAGGGGGCCATGCTTGGCGGCGAACAATCCGGGCACCTGGTGTTTATGCAGTACAGCACCACCGGCGATGGCCTGCTGGCCGCCTTGCAATTGCTCAAAGTCATGCGCGAGCAGGATAAACCCTTATCCGAGCTGAGCGGCCTGCTTACGCCCTACCCGCAGGAGCTCATCAATGTGCCGGTAAAATGTAAAACCCCGTTCAGTGAATGCGCGGCCATTGTCAAGGCAGTTACCGAGGCCGAAGCGGAATTGTCCGGTCGGGGCAGGGTGCTGCTGCGTTATTCTGGCACGGAAAACAAAGCCAGGGTTATGGTGGAGGGGGAAAACCCCGAACAGGTGCTGCGCATCACCCAGGAATTGTCCAGCCTGGTCAAGTCACATCTGGGCTGATTTCGAGCGGCTGGATAAGTCGAATACCCGGCTTAGGGGCAGGGTCTGTTAAAAAGCTATTCCAGGTTGCCGGTCGCCCGCGCATTGACCAACCGGATCGTAGCCTTATATTAGTATTTACGGGCAGAGTTCAATTTCAGACATTCTTGCCAAGCTAGCTTAGAGCAGTTCAATTTTGAAATGTTACAAAACTCAAATACCAACTGTTGTCATTGGAGCCAAAAGGCAA
>CAZNBK010000137.1:0-6812 GCA_964571105.1 uncultured Desulfovibrionaceae bacterium | reverse complement strand
AGCCGCAGCTTGATTTTTCAACCCTGTTAGGGTTAGAGTCATATATCCCACCGGGCAGACACCCCGGACTTACTTATTGCTGCAAGCGGCCCGCAAGCGCCGCCGATCATCCCACGAGGTGAAACATGGCTGACAATCAAGAGCACGGCCCTGCTGCCCAGTCGGCAGGCCCAGCCCAGAGCTCGAGCAGTGACCGCGAGAAAATCAAAGGCGTGTTTTCCTCTCAGGAGGTGCGCAAGGTAGGCACCGGCACCACCACGCGCAAAACCATTCAGAAGGCCTACTGGTATGCCGACGAAACCGACGACGGTTCGCTCATGGTCCAGCCCCTGAACAGCAATTACATACCTTCCGGCCCAAAGCGCAACGTCTCCCTGGATGATTTTTTGCAGCGTTTTTCGCCTGAGCCGGAATTTTATCTGCAAACGGTTTTCCCGAAGATGAAGGAAGTCAACAAGACCATCGCCCGGGCCGACCGCCACCGCAAACGCGGCGAAAGCTTCAGCGCGGAATTTGAATACAGCAACGCCCTGGCCGTGGATGAAGAAAACGTGCGCGCCAACTTCGGCCTGGGCCTAACCTATCTGGAACGCGGCGACACCAGCAAGGCCAATGATATTTTCGAGCGGCTGGTCAAACTGGAAGCCGCTTTTGAAGAGGAACACAAGCACCTGTTCAACGAATTCGGCATCAACCTGCGTAAAAACCAGATGCTGGACCAGTCACTGGAATACTATGACCGGGCCATGGAATTGAGCAGAGGCGACGAGAACCTTTTTTACAACATCGCCCGCGTGCATCTGGAAAAAAAGGACTTTCACAAGACGGTGGAGTTTTTGCTAAAAACCCTGGAAATCAACCCCGAGCTGGAAGCCGCGGTTAAATTCCTGCAATGGATGAAAGCCAAAAACCTCATCCCGGCCGAGATGAACGAAGCGGCTGAGGCCGCACTGGCCACCCCGGCAGGCTAAATGCAAACAAATTTTTGCCCATACACGCTGCCCGGCCCTGCCGGGCAGTTGCGTTTTAAAACCGCCCAAACCGACGCCCGCAGCAAATCATGAGTTCTGTTCGTCTGCACAAGCACTGGGTTTTCCGGGAGCCCCGCCCAAACCCTCCCGACCTTGAAGCCTGGGGAGCCAAGCTGGGCGTCTCGCCCCTGATCGTTTCCTTTCTTTGGGAACGGGGCCTCGATGATCTGCCGGGCATGGACGCATTTCTCTGCCCCGGGCTCAAGGGTCTTATTCCCCCCAAAGAATGGCCGGGCGTGCCCGAAGCGGCGCGTTGCCTGGCCGAGGCCGCCCGCGCGGGAAAGCGCATCGTTATCTGGGGCGATTATGATGCCGACGGGGTCACGGCCACAGCCCTGTGCCGCGAAGTTTTCTCCTGGCACAATATCGACGCCCGCGCTTATATCCCGCACCGCACCCGCGAAGGTTACGGTTTGAATGTTGCCACGCTGAAGCAACTGGCCGCCGAAGGCATGGAAGTGCTCCTCACCGTGGATTGCGGGATTAATGACCTTGAGGCCGTGGAGCAGGCCAATGCGCTGGGCATTACCGTGGTCATCACCGACCACCACCTGCCGGGCGTCGAACTGCCCAACGCCGCAGTTATCTGCAACCCGCGCCTGCCGGGCGCGCCTTACCCGCACCTGGCCGGTTGCGGCATGGCTTTCTTTCTCATGGCCGAAGTCAACAATCTGCTCAGCGAAAAGGCAACTCCGGCCCAAAAACCGGATATTCGCCGCGTGCTTGACCTGGTGGCCCTGGGCACTGTGGCCGACATGGTGGATTTGCTCGGCCAAAACCGTATTCTGGTCAAAAACGGGCTGTTGGTTCTCAGTGAAGGCAAACGGCCCGGCCTGGCGGCCCTCAAGGAGTGTAGCGGCTACTCTCCGTCTGCCGCCCTGGAAGCGGGTCAGGTGGCCTTTGGGCTGGCCCCGCGCATCAATGCAGCCGGACGCCTGGATAAAGCCGAAGCTGCCCTCAACCTTCTGCTCAGCGACAACCCGACAGAAGCCGCCGATCTGGCCCAAAATCTCAACAGCATGAACAGCGAGCGCCGTGATGAAGAGGAACGCACCAGCGCGGAAGCGCTGGCCCAGGCTCGCCTGAACCCCACCGCACCGGGTTTTGTGCTGTTCTCCCCCCATTGGCACCCCGGCGTGGTCGGCATTGTGGCCTCCAGAGTGGTGGAAGTGCACCACAAGCCCTGCCTGGTGCTCTGCGAACAGGACGGCCAGCTCAAAGGCTCGGGACGCAGCATTTCCGTATTTAATCTGCACGAAGGGCTAAAAGCCTGCTCGGATCTTTTGCTGCGCTACGGCGGGCATCATCAGGCGGCGGGGTTCAGTCTCACCCCCGGCAATCTGGAAAAACTGCGCGCCCGCTTCTGCGAAGTCATCACCCAAACTCTGGGGCAGGATCCGGTCCTCCCCCGCCTCATCCTGGACGGGCATCTGAGTTTTGCCAAGGCCGCGCAATACGACCTGGTCAAAGAGCTGCAAATGCTCCAGCCCTTCGGCATGAACAATCCGGAACCGGTTTTTGCTTCCCCGCCGTTGCTGCTGAAAAGCGCCCGGCCCTTTGCCGGAAAGCACGTCACTCTGGAGCTTCTGGACGAGGAAGCGGGCATCACCATGCGCTGTAAAGCCTGGCGCAGTCTGGCCCATTTTCCGCCCTCCACTGTGGGCAAAAAATTGCAAATCGCCTATTCACCGCGCCTCGATTACTACAACGGCGTCACCGGCATCGACATCAACCTGCGCGACTGGCATTGGCTGTAGAAATACTGAGAGGGGAAACCCTAACGCATTTTAGCATTGAGATTATATCTTAAGCCAAAATGTTCTAATAAAAACAGGCCACAACCATCCGGCTGCGGCCTGTTTTTTTGTTTGTTAGGCTATAACTCAGAAGGCGAAACGGAAACCTACTTCGCCTGTAAACGCCCGCTCATTGCCGAAATGATCGGTACTGCTGCGCGCGCCCACTTCACCGTAAACCGAATACTTGTCGTCAGCCCAGTTGCGGGAGCCGCCTATGCCCAGGCCGACCCAATCCTGGCTGATATCGCTCTTGTACTCGAGGGTGGAGACATCAACCTTGGCCTCGCCCATGAATTCATGGTAATAATTAACCACGCCGTAGAGCTTGTTGCGGATAATCCCGCCGTCGTCACCCGTTAGCGTATTTTCATAGTTGAGGGCCAGGCCGAGGCGCCCTTCCAGGCTTTCATAAGCCTCGGCGCTGACGATCTCACTGTTCACGGAATCCACAAAACTGTCAAAGGTTGCCCGCGTATAGCTCAACTGTCCCTGCGGAGTCAGCGACCAGTTTTCATTCAGGTCGAATATCCGGCCCAATTCCAGGCTGAAGGCGTAGCCGTACCCATCGTTATTCGTAACCAGATCGGTATCGGAGGTCATAGTATCCGAGGCGATATCGCTCTCGTACAAATTGAGCCCGGCCTGGGCGTCGGCGTAAAAACCGCTTTAATCGAACCAGGTCAGGGTACCCCCAACGCCTTTCTCCACGATGTTGATATCGCCGTTGCCGTGGAACGACTTAACGTCCGCTTCGGAATAGCCGTAATGGAAGTTCAACCCGGCCATCAGGCTAGACCCCCTGCCGTTTTCATAAAGCTGACCGTCAAATCCGACATGCAGCTTGAAATAGTCCAAATCGTAGGAGGCGTTGCGCCCGCTGCCGAGGTCCGGCTTATAATGGCCGGTGGAACCTTCCACCCGCATCCAGCCGCCCCGGCCCTGGGCGTGACGCGGCCCGTTGCCGTTTTCGGAGTCTGTAGCTGATTCCTGCTCCGTAAACCAGATGCGATGCCCTACCCGCTGTTCCAGCGTGGGCAGGCGGGTCAGAGTGCCGAGAATCAGAGTATAGGACTCATAGAGCGGCGTTCCGGGGTGGAGGACATCGGTGCCGTCAGGGTTTTTGGGGTTACGCAGGAAAAGTCCGCCGTAATCGCCGGGATTGCCGTACCAGTCTATGTCGCTTTCCATCACATACGCGTAAGCCCCGCCCACCACGGCTGCGCGACCGTCCTTGGTGGTGAAGTTCGAACTCAGGGCGAAGTTGTCGCCCAATTGTTTCACCAGATCAGCCTGGGCAACATTGTTGCCGCCGTCCAGGTTGCCCAGCAAACGGACTATTTCAATGCCCTTGTCAGTGGCCGCTCCGCTGCCGCCCTGGTGAACGACGTTGACTTTGGTGAGCGCCGATGAGGGATCGACCACCCCGTCAATAATCAAGGAGCCGTGTCTGGAAGCGTCGTCCAGAAGCTCGGTGTGTATTTCCACCGTGGCGTCCTGCATGGCCTTGTAGTTTCCGGCCAGAGTCAGGGGCACGAAATTGGCCGTGGTATTGTCGAACGAATTATGGAAACGATCCAGCCCGGGCGCGATGGTTCCGTAGTTGATGATAGTGGTGAAATCAGCTGCCGAGCCAGGAACAATGGCGTTGGCATTTCCGAGCCCCGCGTTGCGGGAGTTGCCCACCAGGCCCTGGCCTTCCAGCCTGGCCCCGGCCGCGATGGTCACCTCCGGGGTGTTCAAAAGGCCCTTGGAATTAACCATGGGAGCGCCCGCGTCCACCGCATCCAGCTGCAACGTGCCGTTGTCGATGAAGGTTTTGCCGGTGTAATATTGGTTGTTGAGCAAAGCCAGCGTGCCGACCCCGGATTTATGAAACTCTCTGCCCGCACCGCTGGGGTCGATCCCGTTCACGAGAGTATTCTCGCCCAGGGTAAAGGCATAGCCGTTGGTATTAATATTTCCGCCGCCCTCGTTCAGGACAATCTGCTTGCCGGTTCCGGTAAAGTCCACGTCGGCGTCCGCCCGCAGGGTGCCCGAGGTTGTTCCGGTGCCTTGATTGGCAAGATCGGTATGGTCGCCCAGTTGCAGATCGCCCATGCCCAGGCCGGAAACCGCTTTAAAAGCCAGCGTGCCGTCCTTGGCCCAAGTGCCGCCCTGATAAAGGTTGTTTCCGTACAGGGCCAGCAGACCTGATCCCGCTTTGATCAGTTCGCCGTTGCCGTCTACCACGCCGCTGAAGCCGCCATCAAAGCCCTGGGTGTCTATGGTCATTCCCGAACCAGGGAGACCGGGCGGTTCATCAACCCGGTGTTGGCATCCAAACGCAAGGTTGTGCTGTCATAAAGCACCAGTCTGGTGCCGGACTTGCCCAGGGAGGTGTCGGAGTTGATGCCCAGGGTGCCTCCTTTAACTTCAGTGGGCCCCTGATAGGTGTTTATTCCGTGCAGTTCCAGTACGCCCGCCCCGGCCTTGGTCAGACCGCCGGTGCCTGAGACGGTTTGGGCTATGGTGGTGTTAAAACCGTTGGTGTCAAAGGTTCCGCCGCCGTCACGCAGGTCGATCGCGCGGGTTGTGGCCAGGTCGAATGAAGAAGCGAACTTGAGGACGCCGTTGAGGTTCCCCCGGTTATTGTCCGTGCCCAACAAAACAACGCCGGTGGCAGCGCCCAGGTCCGTATCCGCGTCCACGACCAGAGCGCCTTCGGCTATCCAGGTTCCGCCGGTGTATGTGTTTACGCCGTTCGCGTTCATCGTCAAATCGCCCGTGCCCTGTTTAATGACCATGCCGCTTCCGGTGATTGCCGCCCCGGTGTATGCGTCATTAAAAGGCTGGTCAAAAACCAGATTGCCATAGTTGCGGACGCCGGTATTGTTGTTAATGCTTTGAGCTTGAACACTGAGTCTTCCCGGACTGCTGACCTCAATTGCACCGGTAAAGTCGGGAGCGGCCCCGGCAATACTCAACAGCCCTTCGTTAACCATAATTTTCGTGATGTGCGCCAGGGCTCCGGAGACCGGAGAACCGCCAGGAGGATAGGTGCCGCCGCCTTCGTCGACCGGAATTTGCCCCAATATGGACCAGCCGCCCTGGCCGGTTTTGGTGATACTTGAAAAGTTGGCCACACCACCCTGCAAAGTTCCGCTTTTGTTCAGATCAGCATCCAGGGTCAGGTCGTTGGTTCCGCCGCCGCCGTCCACGTTGCCGGTTATATAGGAACCGGTTCCAAAGGTCAGGCTGTCGTCTCCGCGCCCGAAGCGCAAAGACCCCAGCACATTGCCGTAGTTTCTGAAATCCAACCCCCCTCCGGCATCGCCCTTGCTGCTGCCGAAGACGTTGTAGCCGGCACCCTTATCCGTGGAAATGGTGCCGTAGTTTATGACCGTGTTCCGTACATTGGAATCGGACGCGGCCTCATCCTGGAACCACAGGGCCGCCCCGTTGTGGCTATGGATGGTGCCGTAGTTGACCACCGTATTGCCGTAACCGTGTACGTTAATGGCTTCACCGTTATTGGTATTGCCAAGCTGCTGGACTGTGCCGCTTTTTTGAATGGTAATCCGGGAATTGCTGTTCAACTCGATGACGTTGGGCCCCGTGCCATATGGCCCGCTGCGCTGTTGGCGTTCCCCTGCACAGTGGCCCCGTTCAGGATGTTGATCACATCGTTGTCGTGCAGACTTATAACCGTGCTGCCGTCTGTGCGGTATAGCTGAGTGGTGGTGCTGCCGTTGCCCACGGTAACCGTCCACCCGTCATTGGCGCTGTCGCGCCCGGTACCGACAGATTGGTTCAGGGCATTGTTTCCGATATAGGTGGGATCGTCGGCCAAAGCCACGCCTGACGCCCCGAAATAAAACACCCCGGCGCCAAAGAATACCCCCAAAACCGACAACCACGACGAAAATTTGAAATTCACCCTACGCTGAAACAGTCTGCACATATTAGGCTCCTTACCGATGCCGGGAATCTTTCAAAAACGTTT
>CAZNBK010000136.1:1145-6815 GCA_964571105.1 uncultured Desulfovibrionaceae bacterium | reverse complement strand
CGTCTGGTTTGACTCCGGGGCTTCTTTTGCCGCAGTTGTCGAGCCGCGCCCCGAATGCCGTTTTCCGGCCGACCTGTATCTGGAAGGCTCCGACCAGCATCGCGGCTGGTTTCATTCCTCGCTGCTGATCAGCATCAGCAACCGGGGCACTGCGCCTTACAAAGCCGTGCTGACCCACGGTTATGTGGTGGACAAGGACGGCAAAAAGATGTCCAAATCCATCGGCAACGTCATTGCCCCGCAGGAGATCATCAAGAAAAACGGCGCTGAAATTCTGCGTCTGTGGGTCTCGGCTGTGGATTACCGGGAAGATATCCGCATTTCCGATGAAATTCTGTCTCGGCTTATTGATGCTTACCGCCGCCTGCGCAATACCTGCCGCTACATTCTCGGCAATATCTCCGATCTGACTCCGGAGAAAATGGTCGCTCCCGAAGACATGGACGGCCTGGACCGCTTTGCCTGGCACCTGACCAGCGAAGTGCATGCCAAAATGCTCAAGGCTTATGAGGACTTTGAGTTCCATAAAGTCTACCACGGCCTGCACAATCTCTGCGCCACAGAGTTGTCCGCTTTTTATCTGGATATCCTGAAAGACCGCCTCTACGTTTACGGTCCGGACAGCAAGGAGCGCCGTAGCGCCCAAACCGCCATGTATCACATTCTGATGATGCTCATGACGGATATGGCTCCGATACTTTCATTCATGGCCGAAGAAGTTTTCCGGCACCTGCCCGAGGCCCTTAAGCCCAAGGCGGCCACGGTTTTCGCATTGCGTGCCGATAAAATCCCCACTTTGACCCTGAGTGAAGCTGAAGCAGGCGCCTGGGAAGCATTGCAGCTGGTTCGCGCGGCGGTCACCAAAGCCATTGAGCCGTTGCGCAAATCTGGCGAAATAGGGCATCCCCTGGATTGCCATGTAACCGTATACGCCGGGCCGGTATTGCTGGAGCAGTTGCAGAATCTGAATACGGACCTGCGCGCAACGTTCATTGTTTCCGGTCTGGACTTAAAGCCGCTCAGCGAAGCTCCGGCTGAGGCGGTGCGCTCGGAAGATACCGCCGATGTGGCCGTCAGCGTGGCCAAAGCTGCCGGTGAAAAATGCGCCCGCTGCTGGATTTACGATCCCAATTTGGGCAGTGACCCCAATTACCCCGGCGCCTGCCCGCGCTGCACCAAAGTGTTGCAGTCGCTAAACGGATAACCGGGTTATAAAGGAATGTCCGTGACCGCCAAAGATACGCGCAAACAAGGGCCGCACTGGCGCTTACTGGCATTTCTCGGGTTAATCTGGGTTTTCCTGGATCAAATGACCAAGCTGCTGGCCTTGAAGCATTTAGCGCAAGTGCCGTCGGCAGAAATTATCCCGGATTTCTTTAATCTGGTCTTGGTCTTTAACCGGGGCGCGGCTTTCGGCTTTTTAAACGACCCGGATATTGATTGGCAATTCTGGCTGTTTTCCGGGGCAACCGTAATCGGCTGCGGCCTGATTGTATACCTCATGCGCAGCCTGCCGCCCGGGCGCTTGCTGACTTTCGGCCTGAGCGGCATTCTGGGCGGGGCAATAGGCAACTTCATTGACCGGGTGCGCTTGCGGGCCGTGGTGGATTTCCTGGACTTCCATATCGGCGACCTGCATTGGCCGGCGTTTAATGTCGCCGACATCGGCATCTGCGTCGGAGCCGGGCTTGTCTTTATCAGCCTGTGGAAAAACAATGGTTCACAAGCCTTGTCACATGAAAGAGACGCCAAAAATAACAGTAGCGCCCGGAGATGAGATTTGCTATGGCTGAGCTGATTGATATTTTCCGCGGCTTGCCCGGGCCTGTGCTGGGGCTTATCCTGGCCCTGCCCGTGCTGAATTTGTGGGCCATTTGCCACGCAGCGCTGCGCGCCTTTCCTTCCGGACCCCAGGAGCGTATTTTGTGGGTCATGCTGGCTGTATTTGTGCCGGTGCTGGGCGGTATTGCATATTTGGTTTTCGGCCTGAAACGGGCCAGTAAACCCCAAACCCCTTAATCTGACGATGAGATTGACCATGAGCAGAAAATTTTATGCGGCTTTGGTTCTTACCCTGTCAACGGTATTAATCGCCGGTTGCGGCGGCGCCGCCCGCAGCGGTTCCGGCGGTGATCTTAATTCGCGGGTGGCTCAACTGGAGCAGCGCCTGAATAATATCGACACCAGCGGGGCCGCGTCCAACTGGAACGACCAGGAAACCATGCGCCGGGATATGGACACCCTGCGCAATCAGATGACAGATTTGAACAACCGCCTTGACGGCAGCGGTCGCGGCGGCGATTTATCCGCCGAGGTAGCCGTGCTCAAACAACGCATGGACCGTCTGGAAGCAGCCATGGCGCAGCTTCAGGCGCAACTGGGCCTCAACCTGGAAGCCATGGATACGCCCATAGCAGAACCCACCCCGCTCAATCAGGTCGGCGGCGCAACCGGCGCGCAATATGGCGGAAACGCAGGCGTGCCCACGCCCATGCCGCCTGTGGACGGCTATGCCACTCCGCAGCCGCCCATCGATCAGGCCGGCCAAGCGCAGACCGGGGCATACGGTACGGTTCCCCAGCCGCCCACCGGGCCGACTTTGAACCCGGACGGCACCGAAACCGTGCTGATCAACGGCGTGCCCATGAACCTGTCGCCAAATCCTGACGGCGGCGCGGTGGCCACGCTTGACCCCACCACCGGGCAGCCTGTGGCGGGAACGCCTCCTTTGCCGGTGGCGCAAACCGGCGGCGTTGACGGTTCCGCCGACCCGGCCAAAGCCCTGTACGATTCGGGCACAGCGGCTTTCAATCAGCGCCAGTATACAAACGCAGTGACCATTTTCACTGATTTCACCAACAATTACGGCAGTCACGCGCTGATTTCCAACGCCTGGTTCTGGCAAGGCGAATCTTATTATCAAATGGAACAATACGACCGCGCCGCCCTGGCTTACCAGGAAGTGATCACCAAATACCCGCAAAGCAACAAAATGGCCGCGGCCATGCTTAAGCAAGGCATGAGTTTTGAGAAGATCGGCAACCGTAACGCGGCCAACGCCCGTTACAAAGAACTGATCGCCAAATATCCCAACACCCCGGAAGCCACTAGGGCCAAAGCCCTTATCAGGTAACGCAGCAATGGTTGAAAACAGCAACAGCGCCTATCATCGCAATTTATACCTGACTTTCCCCAGTGATGTGTCAGGCACCCCGGTTATCAGCAATCTGACCCGGTTGTACGACGTGACTTTTAATATCCTGCAAGCTCAGATCACCCCGCGCAAAGAAGGATTCATGACCGTGGAGATTGAAGGCAGCCAGGAAAACTGTTTACAGGCTGTGGAGTATCTTCGCGGCCAGTCCATCACCGTAACCGACCCGGCCCAGCGTATTTCCCGAAATGAAGACAGCTGCATGCATTGCGGCATGTGCATTGCCGTTTGCCCGCGCGGCAGCTTATATTTGAACCGCGCGGAACATGTCGTGGAGTTCGACCTCGAGCTCTGCTCGGCCTGCGGCTTGTGCACGCGGGTTTGTCCGGTTAAAGCCATGACTGTAGAATTACAGAACGAAGCCATGCGGCTTGCGCCTTAACCGGAGTCCGGATTTAAGAAAACCGCGCAGAGTCCGATGTAATATTTGCGGGGAGGATGACCGGCAGGTTAGAGCATTTTAACATTGCCACACCAACTTGTTGGAGGACCATTATGCCTGATTCCAGACCACAATTCAGCGCGGTAGACGCCCGGGTGCGCGGCAGGTTCCGTATTATGCCGTCCGCCAACGACCTGCCCATGGTTTCAATCGGCAGTGAAACAAAACCGGTGGGCGTTGCCGAGCTGGAACAAAGCAAAATACCGGAGCCCATAATCAACTTTCTGGTCAATATGTCCAACCAAATTGACTACATCGCCTCACTGCTCGAGAAAAAAAATCTGGAAGAAGAGTTTCCGTACACTTTAGAGGCGTTGCAGGTCAGCGGTTCGGGCCTTGCCTTTCATTCCGACCAGCCATTGGAAACCGGAGTGCACCTTGAAGTCTTGCTGAACTTGAACGCCCTGCCCCTAAAAATGGCTGCGGCTGTCGGCAAAGTGGTAAAAAAGGAAGGCTCCCCCGACAATACCCTGTATGTGCTGCATTTTACCCGGATATCCGAACAAAATCTGGACGCCATCGTCCACTTTGTTTTCCAGGAACAACGCAAAAACATCCGCGAACATCACTGGGAATAAGCCCCCAAAGAATCTTCTACGTAACATGTGCAAAAGGGCCACCCGTCTGGGGGTGGCCCTTTTATTTTTTTCGTGCCTTTTTTGGACAAACATACTATACAATTATCGTTACAAGAATAACCGCAAGGAGCATTTATGCCTGACAAGGATCCTGTTATCGATCAACTAATCGACAGCATTACCGAAGACCTGGTAAAAAGCGTCCGTGACACTGTTTCCCGCGCCATTCGTAAAAAACTCAAGACCAGCCTGGCCCAGGCCTGGGGCGACGGTGAATTTTATCAACGCCTCAACGACGACATGCTCCAGGGTTTGCAAAATATTTTTCTGGAAATAAATACCGCCAAAAAAAGTTCTGACGCCTCCTCCAACGGCAAAGACACCGAAGCGCTCCTGTCTGACGCCTTTCACCAGCTTGACGAAGTGCTGATCAGTACCGAGGAAGCCACCGCCACCATTATGGATATTGTGGAAAAGCACCAGGAAATTATCGCGCAGAACAATGTCCTTACCGACAAGGCCGAAAAAGACGGATTAACTGCGGCTGAGATTAAAGAATGGCGCGGTCATAACGCCTCTTTTGCGGAAGACCTGACCAAAGTGCTCACGGCTTTGAGTTTCCAGGATTTGACCGGGCAGCGGGTAAAAAAAGTGCTGGCCGCATTGGAAACCATCGAAACCACGGTCTTTGAGCTGTATATGAGCACCGGCATCGCCATCAAGGAACACGTTAAAGAGCCGGAAAAAGACGTAGCTCAAATTCAAAGCCACGCCAAACAAGTGGTTTCCGAACTCAAAGGCCCCACGCGGGAAGCCAGCCAGGATTCCGTTGATGATCTGCTCGCCCAGTTGGGCTTGTAGGTGAAGGCCGAACGCGGCAGAGACGCTGCTCCTGAGGCTATTTCCGCTGTTTACTGCTGCGCGGCTATAATCCGCCCAAGCCGAGCATGGCCGAAACCAAAAACGGCACCAGAACGGTCAGCACCGTGCCGCTGAAGATGGCAATAAGCCCATATGCTTCGTTGGTGTGCTTTATGATCATGGGCAGGCAGGTATCCATGGCGGTTGCCCCGCCCACACTGATGGGGGCAATCGGGTTTATGTAGCGCACCAGCAAGGGCGTAAGCAGCAAGGTGGCCACTTCGCGCATTATATTGGATAAAAGCGCAATGGAGCCGAGCACCGGCAACCCCGCGCCGGTAATAATGAAGCTGGAAAGACTGTAGTAAGCAAAGCCGGAAGAGGCAGCCAGAATTTGCCAAAGCGGATATTCGGGCAAAAACGGCGCCACGGCCAGCACACCGGCATAAGTGCCCACAACCGACGCCAATGGGACCAGGAGTATGCGCACATGCATGCGCCGCAGGATATCCCAGCAGTCTGTGGAAAAGCCCAAGCCCACGCCTAAGCCCGACCCCACGGGGTGGGAGCTTGCG
>CAZNBK010000136.1:0-1135 GCA_964571105.1 uncultured Desulfovibrionaceae bacterium | reverse complement strand
GCCCAAGCCCACGCCAACGAAGAAAACCATGCCGAAAAGCACATAGGCCGGCAGCGCCGGGTTCAATAGCGCCGCCGGAACCAGATCGAGATTGCCGCAAATCAAGCCGAGCGCGAACACGGCCAGGGCAATAAAGCTGCCTTTCATGAACTGCCCTTTTCGCCGGGCAAAGCGGCAGGTTTCTGTTGAAAAAATAGTTTATATACCACCGCCGCAGCCAGGGCGCTGCCGGTAAATGCGCCGAAAGTCAGCAAAACAGCGGCATAGCTCATTTCGGACAGTTGCGCCATAAGGTCTTTATTGGCGCCAAGCCCGCTGCCCAGTATAAACAGCAGCACATATACGCTATAGCCCACTATTTTACCCGCAATGCGGTGCACCACGCCGTGCTTGCGCAGCATGTACCCCACAGGCACACCGGCAATAAGGCAGGCGAAAATAATTATAATTAATGTGCTCAAATCATCCATGCGCGCCAAAATGCCTTGGCTCCCCGATTATGTCAAACACTTCCTGCGGCCTTGGCCGTTGGAGCGTTTTAACATTAAAATTATGCATTAAGCCAAAATGCTCTGGCGGCGCGAAGCGAAGCGCAACAACGCCCGCGAGATTGTCGTAAGCGGGATTTACTCCCGCCGTTGCGACAATCTCAATGCGAAACTGCTCTAATTGAACCCCAAAACATTTACTAATCAGCAGTTATGAGCTATTTATTCTAGATGAACTTTTTATTCCGGCCTTGTTCTTTTAAATCCGACCGCGATTTGGCCGCGAGGCATGCACTATGAGCAAACTGTTGGCCGCTTTGGGAGCGCCTGTCACCGAATCCGGCGCCCTGCTGCTGCTCTTTTTTTCCGCCCTGCGCCATATTTTCAATCGGCGCATGGTCGTGCGCACGGCCAAGCAGGTCTATGTTATCGGGGCCAAATCACTATTCTTGATTGCCCTGATCGGCCTGTTTACCGGCATGGTTCTCGGCCTGCAAATCTACTATGCCCTGGCCGCTTTCGGCTCGGAAGGCCTCCTGGGCGCAGTTGTGGCCCTGGCGCTTATCCGCGAGCTGGGCCCGGTATTGGCGGCCATCATGATCGCTGGTCGGGCAGGATCGGCCATGGCTGCGGAAATCGGAGTCATG
>CAZNBK010000135.1:0-6871 GCA_964571105.1 uncultured Desulfovibrionaceae bacterium | reverse complement strand
TTTTCTTTAAAATGGGGATGTGCTTCAGGTCGCTGAGCTGCTTGAATTTGTCCACGTTGAACTGGGCGCGGTCAAAGCGCTTTTTCACGTCTTCGGAATAACGGCTGGCATAGGCGAGCAGTTCTTTGAGCTGGATGAGGTAATATTGGCGGCGCTCGCTTTCGTCCAGAACTTCGTGGCGGCTGTATATGCCTTCGGTACGGTCTTTACGGGTCATGGTCGTCTCCCGGATATTAGTTATATTTGAAAACTCATTAGCACCAAAGCTGGCGCTTGGCAAGCATAATTATTTTTATTCAATTATTCTACATGGTTATGTAGATAAAGATTCTCATTCGCGTATGTGCGATGCTATAAATAGTGATTGGCGGCAGGCACGGAAAGCTTGAAAACATCAGTTATTTCGCAATGTTAACTTGAAAGTGCTGATATTCCAAAAAAGTGCTTGCCAAGGTTTAAGACATCTCCTAAAAGAGACGTGCCGCCGAGGTAGCTCAGTTGGTAGAGCAGGGGACTGAAAATCCCCGTGTCGGGAGTTCAATTCTCTCCCTCGGCACCACTTGAAAATCTTACAAAACCCCGCAAGAGCTCAGTTCTTGCGGGGTTTTGTTTTGTTTTTTTCATAGCCTCAGCCCGTCTCGGGAAGCGCCTTGAAATCCTTAGCTCCCGCACCACCCGGGAAGGCATCTATTTTCTGAATAAGCTATGCCGGGGTTACAGCCGCAGCCAGGGCGGCCTCCTGTTCGATCCAGCGGGAAAAGCACAGCGGGCGCAGACTTTCCACCCGCTCATGGGTGCAGACCAGAAAATAGCTCTGCGGGGAGGGGCAGAAGCTTTTAAACGGCGCCACCAACTCGCCGCTTTCCAGCAGGCTGTTTACCAGCCGCACTCTGCCTATGGCAATGCCGAGGCCCGTGCGCGCCCCGCCCACGGCCAGCTCTGAACGGTCAAAACTATAACCCCGCTGCACATCCAGATCGGGCAGCCTGGACCAGGTTGCCCAGGTGCTCCATTCGGAAAAATACTGCGCGTTGGGCCAGGGTAAAATATCGTGCAGCAGGATGCAGTCTTTAAGGCCGTTGGCAGATTCCCACAGGCCGTGAGCTTCCGCATAATCGGCGGTGCATACCGGCGTAAGCCATTCGGGCATGAGCGCGGTGACGTGCAGGTCCGGGTGATGTCCTTGGCCGTAATAAATAGCGATATCCACGTTTTCGGTTTCAAAATCCACCAAATCATTGCGGCAGCGCAAGTGCACATCAATACCCGGATACAGGGCGGAAAATTTCACCAGGCGGGGGGTCAGCCATTTGCCTGCAAAGGACGGCGTGCAGCTAAGCACCAGGGTGCCGGTCATCTCCTGGTTGCAGATGTGCCGGATGCCCGCTTCTATTTCACTGAGCGGCCCGCTCAGTGTGGCGTAGAGGGTTTTGCCCTCATTGGTAAAAGCAATCCGCCGCGAGAAACGGTGAAACAGCGCAAACCCCAACTGATCTTCCAGTTGCTTGATCCGGTAGCTTACAGCGCTGGGGGTTATGAACATCACCTCCGCCGCTTTACTGAAGCTTAAATGATCGCCGACACAGGCAAAGCAATGCAGGCCGCTTAGTATTGCAGAGATCTCTGTATATTTCATATGTCAAAAAAACTTATGCGTGGTTAAGTATTTCTCGTTTGTAAAACCTTAATGAAACTTGTAAGAAAAGTATACACATTACAAATTTCCATAATTGCATAATTAAGGGTTTGCAGTTCACCGGTTTTTTTACGCGGTGCTGCTGTTTTGCGGTTTTTCTCCAGAAGCGTCAGGTCGGCTGCAAGCCGCCTGCCGGGATATACTTACACGTTTTTCACCACTTTAATCGTTGCCACGAAAAGGATGGATACCAGGATGGCAAAAGATCAATTATTGGATGACGGGTTTGTATTGGAGGAAATGGCGTATTGGAAAGTGCCCGGCCTGGCCGTGGGCGCGGTTCATGAGGGCCGCCCTGTGCACCTTAAAGGCTATGGCAGCAAAAATTTGGTCAGCAATGCCCCGGTCACGCCGGATACGCAATTCGGCATTGCTTCCTGTTCCAAATCGTTCACGTCCGGGCTCATTGCCATGCTTGTGGATGACGGTGTGCTCGATTACGACACTCCGGTTAAGGAGTACATGCCCGGCTTTGAGATGTATGACCCGGAAGCCACGGCCCGGATGAATTTGCGCGACATGCTCTGCCACCGCACCGGATTGCCGTCGCATGACGCGCTGGCCTTTGTGGACACCATTTCCCGTGAAGAATTGTCGCGGCGCATGCGGTACGTGCAGCCCAATAAAGAGTTTCGCAGCGCAACCCAGTATAACAACCTCGTTTACGCCATGATCGGGCATGTGGCCGAGCGGGTGACCGGACGCGCCTGGGATGACCTTATCCGCGAGCGGATTTTTCAGCCGCTGGGCATGACCAACAGCAATACCAGCGTACGGGACATGGTTAAAGCCCCGGATTACGCCACCCCGTATATTGATCCCGGCGACGGCATGCCCGTGCGGGAAATGGCCATTTGGAACGTGGACCTGGCCGGACCGGCTGCCTCCATTAACAGCAGTGCCGCAGACATGCTTAAATGGCTGAACCTGCATATCCAAAAGGGCAAGCATAACGGCAAGCAGCTCATTTCCGAGCAGCGCATGGCTGAAATGCATACGCCCATCACCAACTTTGACGCCTGGCCCTGGAATTTTACCGAAATACTGCCCCGCGTGGGATACGGCATGGCCTGGTTTATCGAGCAGTATCGCGGCCATCAATTGCACTGGCATACCGGCGAAATTGAGGGTTATTGCACCATTGAAGCCATGATGCCCAATGACGACTTTGGCTTTATGCTCCTGATGAATTTGCACAAGCCGTGCATCCCCATCATCAAGACGCTGCTGTACACCCTGATTGACAACGCATTGGAGCTGCCCGCCATCGACTGGTCAGCCCGCATCCGTCCTTATAAGGGCAAGTACAAGGCTTTCTACTATCATTGGGATGCCAACCTGCTGCCCAATCCGCCGGTGCCGGGCACCAGTCTTTCGCATAAGCCCGAAGCCTATGTGGGGGTGTACCATAACCCCGGTTACGGCAATTTCGAGGTCAGTTATGAAAACGGCTCATTCAAGGGGCTGTATAGAAATTGCGAGCAGGCCATGGAGCACTATCATTATGACACCTTCAAGGTGCCGGACATCAAGGAGGATACGATTTTTCTCACCGCGCCGCTGACATTTCATATCGATCCCTACACCGGTGATTTTGATCGTTTGAGCATAACTCTGGAACCTGAACTTGCGCCCATTGTGTTCATGAAACAATAGGCTGACCAAACCTCTCCGGCTGCGGTCAAGGCCGGAGCGGACAACGGGACTAGCGCCGGGTTGGGAAACCACCGGCGATTATGAGGCAACTTTTACGAGGAGATGAGATATGGACGTAACAGCTGTGATGTTTGCCGCTACGATTTGTATTGCATTGGTGGCCTTCGGTGATTTGGTTTCGCTTTTGACCCGGGCGGTGTTGCCCTCCATGGCGGTTTCGCTGCTGGTATACATGGTTTTGACCTGGTTCGGCATGCCCAAAAATTACCCCGAGATTTCCGGGTTCGCTATCCTGGGCTCCGTGGTGCTGCCCCTGATTCTTATTCACCTGGCAACCATGGTGGCTCCTGCCGAGTTTGTGAAACAATGGCGCAGCGTGGTTGTGGCCATGTTTGCCGTGGGCGGCGGGTTTGTATTCTGTCTGGGCGCCGGGTCCCTGTTGTTCGGCCTGCCCAAGATGCTGGCCGGGGCCGGAGCGGTCTGCGGCGGCGCGGCGTTGGCCGGTATTGCCGCTGTGAACAAACTGACCAACCTGGGCCTGCTGGATATCATGGTCATTCCTCTGATGCTCATTGCCCTGGTGGATGCTTTCGGCCAGCCCATTGCTTCCAATATTCTGCGCCGTTATGCCTTCCACCTCAGAAAAACGGACGCTTACCTCACGGAAACCGTGGACAAGGACAGTGAAATTGTGCGCATGGCCAAAGGCGGCGTGCCTTTCGGCTCGGAAGAAAACCCCAGCCCGCGTTTCAACGCCTGGATTCCCAAAAAGTATGAGACCGACGGGATTATTCTGCTGAAACTGTTCCTGCTCGGGACCATCAGTATTCTGATCGGCGAAGCCACCGGCGTGGACAGCATGCTCTGGTGCATCGTGCTCGGCCTGGTCGGCACGTACACGGGCTTCCTGCGCATGAACATGCTCGACCGTTCCAATTCTTACGGCATTTGTATGGCCGCTCTGATCGCCTACATCTTTACCATGATGAATGATGTGACCCCGCAATTGTTGTTGCAGGAACTGGGCGCCATTGCCGGGTTGATCATTCTTTCCGCCATCGGGCTGGCCCTGGGCGGTGCTTTGGGCGCTAAAATCATGGGTCTGCATCCTATTCTGGGCGCGGCTGCAGGCGTGGGCATTATGTTCGGTTTCCCGGGCGTGCTCATTGTCTCCACGGAAGTTTCCAAGCGCATTTCCCGCGATGAAAAGGAACGGGAGTTCATGTTCCAGAAGTCTGCGCCGCCCATGATCATCGGCGCAGTGTCCGGTTTCTTCGTCGGCTTGGGCATTACCGTGGCTTTCCTGCTGAACTTCTTGGTTTAGCTTAGAGCATTTTAACATTGAAATTATATTAAGCTAAAATACTCTAAAAGACCCGGTCGGAAGGGGTAAACTGCGCCGGGTGTGTTTTATCTTGGCTTGAAGACAGCCGTTAACGGGAGATCTGTTAACGGCTGTCTCGCGTGTGCGGCTATGCTTGAGCGGCTATGCTTGAGCGGCTGGTTTATGTATGTTAATTTTTGGAGATGAAGTAAAAGGACAGCGCCGCCGTGGCGGGCTGCCCCAGCCAGAAAGTGTTGCGGGAGTACCCACGGTAGCTGAAATTGTGGAATATTTTAAAATATAAACTGAAACCAGTGGGTTAGATATAACCATGCGGAAGCAGTGCCTTTAGACGCATGTTTAGCGTGCCAATCTGCGGTTCAGCCGCGAGTGCGCGTTTATTTAAACTTTACGTCGGCGGGATAAAAGCCAAGGCCCGCATATTTAAAAGTGAGAATCGGTATGAATAGTTTTACGGAATTCGATGCAGGTGAAGTGTTCAGCAACAGACCCTCGGGCAAAAAAGTCAAAGGGTGGACGCAACGCACCCCCTACACGCCCAAAGTTGACCCGCACTATCATTTTCCAGTCTGGGCCTCGGACATTGTGGTTTGGCTGCTGGCAATGGATGAGCCGCTTTATCTGTTTGGTCCCACCGGCTGCGGCAAAACCTCTTGCGTCAAGCAAATTGTTACCAAGCTCAACTACCCCGTGTACGAGGTAACCGGGCACAGCCGTCTTGAATTCCCCGAAATGGTGGGGCACCACACCGTAAAAGACGGCAGCATGTACTTTGAGTACGGGCCGCTTGCCCTGGCCATGAAAAACGGCGGCATCTTTCTGCTTAACGAAATCGACCTGCTCGACCCGAGCACGGCGGCGGGCCTGA
Organism: uncultured Desulfovibrionaceae bacterium; assembly: GCA_964571105.1. Lineage (GTDB taxonomy): Bacteria > Desulfobacterota > Desulfovibrionia > Desulfovibrionales > Desulfovibrionaceae > JAVBRZ01. The sequence goes on along the minus strand of CAZNBK010000135.1, from coordinate 1,306 downwards.
ACAGTGTGCTCGACGGCTATCCCTTAAGTATCCCTGAAAACAAAGGCGAACTGATCGTTCCCCATGAGATGTTCCGGTTTGTGGCCACCGCCAACAGCAACGGCGGCAGTGACGAAACCGGGCTTTATCAAGGTGTGCTGCGGCAAAACCTGGCGTTCATGGACCGTTTTGTTTTGATAGAAACCGGCTATTTGCCAGAAGAATTGGAAGCCAAAATTGTGCGCGCCTACGTTCCCGAACTGCCCGAAGACATGGTGCAGAAAATGTTGCGTTTTGCCAACGCCGTGCGCCGGTTATTCGTCGGAGATACTGCGGAAAATTTTGATATGCAAATCGAAGTCACTTTCTCGACCCGCAGCATCATTCGTTGGGCCTTGCTGACCGCACAGTATAAGCCTCTTGGGCAGAAAGGCATAGACGTTGTGCAGTACGCCCTTGACCGGGCCCTTGGGTTCAGAGCCTCCCTGCCTACCTATCAGGTGTTGCAGGAGCTGAAACAACGGATTTTCGGATAGTGCCGGTAATAAATGTAATAAACAAGGACCAGAGCATGTTGGCTTGGCATAAAATTTCAATGTTAAAGTGCTCTAGCAGGTGAGCCTTACGGATTGGGGGCAGCCGCGCGAAGAACCTTTGCCAGGCCTTAAATGCTATAGATGGAGTAATTATCATGGATGAAATGTATATGCTTGTTACCGACCGGTCGGCTTCTGCCCCCGCTTCCGGAGAACAGGCGCTGTTCGGGCTCGAAGAGGATGCAGTAAAGGAGTGCCTGCGGGTACAGTCCGTGGACATTGACCGGGAATATGCGCCCTTGCAGCTTTATGCCTGTGACCGGGGCCTGGAAATAGACTATGATTCAAAAACCGTGCGCCTGGCTCACGCTGAAGAAACGAGCACGGGGCGTACCCTGATGCTTGTAAGCCACCCCTTGCCCAGGCAGGCAGTGATCGTGATCAGCACCTCGTTTGAGGAAGGCGGAAGCGGACCGGGGGTGCTTATCCGGCCTTTTATAGAAATGCTGAAGGGCGAGCCGCTTGAAACCCTCTCGGCAGAGGCGGCCAGGCTCTTGCGTGAGAAAACGGAACAGTCTCTGCTTAAAAAAGACGATCCCGGCATGACTTATGAGGACATGCTTGATCTGCTGCTTTAATTTACTGTTTATGCGCCGCTACAACGGCTTTGCTGTCCGCCCGGCAAGCCGGGCGGACATGCGGCTGTTTAACAATGCAGCGAATCGTTGGCAGGCTGAGACTGATTAACCGGACAACCAGGGTATAAAATATGAGTTCAAGACATTTGGGCT
>CAZNBK010000134.1:816-6878 GCA_964571105.1 uncultured Desulfovibrionaceae bacterium | reverse complement strand
CCATTTGGCTACAGCTCCTGACCTGCGTTATTCAAGTCGGGTATTATTTGATACTTCTCGTATGGTCCCCACCGCTGCTGAAAACCGTCCCAAGAATAAAACCCTGCTCTACTGCATCAAGCATGACGAGTCTGAAACACCCGGCGGCGACGGCTTTATCCCCAACTTGCAAAGCGGCGTGGAAGTGAAATGGCCGGTGCTGCGCGAAGGTAAACAGGTTTACGCCAAGCTAGTTGATTTCGGCGGCTTTCCCATGCCTTACGGTTTGCGCGCGGTAAGCCACAACATTCAGGATCTGGAATGGGCGCAGATTTCCTGGGACCATTCCTCTATCCGCTCAAGCACCGACACCCGCGAGCGTTCGCTCGGATTGGTGTCCACCCCGGAGGCCAGCGGCCAACCCGGCCAGTGGCGCTTCCTCATCGACAATAACAGCGTGCAGGTGAACATGCTCACGGGCACGGATTACCGGGCCTGGGACAACATCACCCTGTGCATTCTGTACACCAAAACCACGGACACTCCGGTTAATCCGTAAAAGTTAAGCGGAGTTAGCCGCTAATCCTCTAAAGTAAGGCCCTGCTGTCCAGCAGGGCCTTTTTACTTGTTCTTGATTTATGGCCGGGGCTGGTTTTGCTTCTGTGGCGAGTTGCGCAGCCATACCCCGCAGGGCTTCACCTTTTCCCGCAAGTATCCTCTTATCTGCTCCTGTTCTTCCTCAGTCCAGATTTCCTTGGGGATGATGGAGCCGCCCCGGGCGGTGCGGAGCACAAAGGCATCGGGCAGTTCAATCCAGCGGGAAAAGGTCTCCCAGGTCAGGCGCGAGGCGGTCAGCTCGGTGCGCACATACAGGGCTTCGGCGTCAAAGCCGATGGCGTGCTCCAGATACATGAACTTGTCGTTGCGCAGCAGGCGGCGCTGGACCACCACCCATAAACCGCCGGTGAGCACGGCAAGACCGGCAATCACGCTCAGGGAGATACTTACCTCCCGCGCCTCGAGCAGCGCGCTCCAGCCGTGCGTAGCCACGCTCAGAATAAATATATAAACGGCGAACAGAATGACGATCAGCCGGTAAAGCGGCCAGAACAGGCGCAGATTCTGAACGAACATGCGGCGGCTGTCGTAGCTGTGCCGCCGCAGATCCTCTGGAAAAACAATGCCGGGTTGGGCATGATTCTCGGGCATACTTGCTCCCCTGGTAAAGATTATCGCTATTTTTTCGTATACCCCTGAAAATGAATTTTCCCAAGTGAAATTCCGAAGCGCAGCTGTCCGGTCTGTTGACCGGACAACCCGCAGATCTTGCGGCGCGTGCTTTCGTAAAAGCTGCTTCGGCTTTTACATATATAACGGTATAACCAGGGTGTCGTTGTGCTTTTCTTAGCTGCACCCCAAAAAACTTGCCAACCCTGAATAATTAACCGGGCAGCAATAAATCCCAAAAGGGGAATCAGGTAATTCGGGCAATTTTGCGCAATATATCGCCGTAAACGCCGCCAATAAAATAATTCTGGAGTTTTCAGCTAAAAGGTGTAAGGATTTTAGGCAAGCACCAGACATTAGCATAGTGATTATGCGGTTGGCCGTGGCGGACGCGGCAAGCTGCTTGAGTTTTCAGTAATCCAACAAAGGAGAGCATATGCCAAGCGTTGTTTACTTTCTGTTGGCTGTGGCCGCACTGATTCTCGGGTACGCGGTATACGGTCGGGTGGTTGAGCGCCTGTTCGGCGTGGATGAGAGCCGCGCCACTCCGGCCTGCACCATGACCGATGGCGTGGACTACATCAAGCTGCCCACCTGGCGGGTGTACATGATCCAGTTGCTGAATATCGCGGGCGTTGGCCCGGTGTTCGGCCCCATTCTGGGAGCCCTCTACGGCCCCACCGCGCTGCTCTGGATCGTGCTCGGTTCCATTTTCGCAGGCGGCGTGCATGACTATTTTTCCGGTATGATGAGCGTGCGCTATAACGGCAAATCCCTGCCCGACGTGGTCGGATACACTTTGGGCAACGGTTTCAAGCAGTTCATGCGCGCCTTTGCGGTCATTCTGCTGGTTTTGGTGGGCACGGTCTTCGTTACCGCCCCGGCCGGACTGCTGGCCAAGCTCACCCCGGACTGGATGAACCTGAATTTCTGGGTCATTGTTATTTTTATTTATTATTTTCTGGCCACCATCCTGCCCATCGACATCATCATCGCCCGCTTCTATCCGCTGTTTGCAGCCGTGCTGCTGATCATGGCTTTTGGCGTGGGCGGCGGCCTTATTGTTGAAGGCTATGCCTTTTACAATTGGACTCCGCTGGAAGGCACCGGCATATTTGAAAGCCAGCACCCCAACGGCTTGCCCATCTGGCCGTTGCTGTTTATCACCATTGCCTGCGGCGCTCTGTCCGGCTTCCACGCCACCCAGTCGCCGCTCATGTCCCGCTGCATCAGCAGTGAAAAGCATGGCCGCGCGGTATTTTACGGCGGCATGATTTCCGAGGGCATCATCGCCCTGGTTTGGGCCACCGCAGGCATGACCTTCTTCCATTCCGGCCCCGAACTGCAAGCCGTGCTGGCTGAAGGCGGCCCGGCCAACGTGGTCAACACCGTGTGCCTGGAGCTGCTCGGCCCCATCGGCGGCGTTCTGGCCATCCTGGGCGTGGTGGCCCTGCCGGTGACGTCCGGCGATACCGCCTTCCGCGCCTGCCGTCTGGTTATTGCCGACTTTACTAAAGTTCCCCAGGAGCAGGCCGTCAAGCGCCTGGCCATTGCCGTTCCGCTGTTCATTATTGGCGGCGTGCTCTCCCAGGTGGACTTTAATATCATCTGGCGCTATTTCGGCTGGTCCAACCAGACCCTGGCCACCTGTGTGCTTTGGGCTGCCGCCGCTTATGTGGTTAAGCGCGGCGCTTGCCATTGGCTGATCACTATCCCGGCCACATTTATGACCGCCACGGTCTTTGCTTATATCTGTGTGGCCCCGGAAGGTTTCCAGATGGCTTACTGGCCTTCGGTGGGCGTGGGCATTGCCGCTGCCGTGGGCGCTTTGATCTGGTTCCTGGGCAGCTTGAACTGGTTCCGCGACAATGTACAACTTGAGCTGCCCCCCGAGCCGCCCAAGTCCACTACTCAGCCCGGCGCTGCTTAAGCCCGAGCTGGGTTGACAGCCGGTCTGCGCGCTGTCGATGGGAGCCTTTTAGCTTTGTGATTGTCGCTGGTCGGCAAGGGCCCTTGCGCCAATCACGCGGGTGGTGCGAAGCGCGCATTATGTATCGGAGCATTGCGCCAGAATAGACAGTTTGAATGGTGAAATGCTCCAAGGTGACAAATAGCCGACCGTCTTGTATTTATCAGCAAGACGGTCGGCTTTTTTCGATCATATGCAGATGTACACGGGAGGAACAGGCATGGATCTTAGGGAAATACGCGAAAACACCAGAACATTGAGCAAGGGCGCTTGTCGGGCGTGTCCGGTATGCGACGGCAAAGTTTGCGCCGGTGAAGTGCCGGGCATGGGCGGCGCGGGTACGGGCGTATCTTTTAAAAACAACGTCACGGCCTTGTCTCAAGTGCTGCTGAATTGCCGCCTCATTCACAATGTGCGGCATCCGAAAACCGAAACCAGCCTGCTTGGCCTGGATCTTTCTCTTCCCTTAATTGTCGCGCCCATTGGCGGCATTTCCTTTAACCTGGGCGAGGCCATGCCCGAGGCCGATTATCAGGCCGCAGTCACGGCAGCGGCTGTGGCGGAGGGCATTGTGGCCGGGTTGCCCGATGCCGTGCCGGTTGAAGTGATGCAAACCGGCCTGGCCTGCGCCAAGGCCCATAACGGGCGGGGTATTCCCTTTGTCAAACCCTGGGAAATGGATGCGTTTGTGCAGAAAATAGATCTGGTGGCCGCAGCCGGCTGCACGGTCATGGGCTGCGACCTGGACTCCATTGGGCTGATCACGCCGCGCAAAATGGGGCATCCGCTCTACGCCAAGGATGGAGCCACCATTGCGGCCATGGTCGAGCAGGTGCACGCGCGGGGCATGCGCTTCATCATCAAGGGCGTCATGGCGGTGGAGGACGCGCTCGCCTGTGTGGAAGCCGGGGTTGACGGCATTGTGGTTTCCAATCACGGCGGGCGGGTGCTTGATTGCACGCCGGGCACTGCGGATGTTTTACCCCAGATCGCCGCTTCGGTCAGCGGTCGCATTGCCCTGCTTGCCGACGGCGGAGTGCGCACCGGCGTGGATATTCTGAAAATGCTGGCCCTGGGGGCCGACTGCGTCATGATTGGCCGTCCCTTTGCCATGGCCGCTGTGGGCGGCGGGGCAGAGGCGGTAAGCCTGTTTATTCGCAACTTTAGGGAACAGTTGGAGCAGGCCATGATTATGACCGGCTGTCCCGATGTGGCCCAGGCCGGACCGCATTTGATTTATTAAGGAAAAAAACACGACTCCTGCCGCAGGGGCAAGCGCAAGCGTAAACTGCTCTACTATCCGGGTGAACGCTCGGGCGAACGCTCCCAGGGCGGGGCCAGGTGGGGCTTTTCAGCAAATGAAAACGGGCCGCTCTTTTGGGGAAAGAGCGGCCCGTTTCATGGGGTAATGCGGTCTTTTTAAGAAGAAGGTTTTGTGCCAGTCCGTCCTTTGGCTTGGTTGGACAGTCGGAGGCTTTCAACTGTCCATGTGTGCCTGCCTTCATTCTCGCTTAAATCTGACTTTGGGCATCGAATGGGTAATGCCCGGCAGCGCCAAGGGTTTAAGAGCTGCTGCCCGGCTGCTAAAGGTCTTTTCGGAAATTTTAATTTCCGCCGTTCACTTGCCTTTGCGCCTGTAACGCCATGACGACCGCAACGCTACAAGTAAGTTTTTTGAAGCGGCGGTAATGGGGGCCGCCGCTCCTGAACAACAGTTGTGTTTATAACTTAGTTGTAGGGGTTAATTTGTGATTCTTCCACATGCTGGGTAAGCAGCACCTGCTCCGTGTTTACGCTTTTGGCGGCTTGTACGGAGTCGGCAATGGGCTTCATAGTTGTGAAAACGGCGCCACCGGCCAAAATCACAGAAACCAACAACACACCGAGGAAAGAAAACATGTATTTCATAGTCAAACTCCTTTTGCGCCCTATGCGACAAACCGGCTAAATGGTTACAAGCGGGGCTTAGCTCCGAGAGTCATCCACACGCTGGGTGAGCAGAATCTGATCTGCGTCTACGCTCTTGGCGGCCTGTACGGAGTCGGCGATGGGCTTCACAACGGTGAAGGCGGCGCCGCCGGCCAGAATCATGGAAACAGTCAACACAGTGAGGAAGGAAAATACGTATTTCATGTTAAAAACTCCTTTTTGCGACCTGCGCATAAACCAGTAAATGTTTATATGCTCGGAGCGGAAAAAATCTATGCCCGTTTTTCGGGGGTGGTTCTTTTTTCGTTGAACTCACCTTTGAATCCGTTCCGGCGTTTGTTCATCGTCTTGTTGATTAGAAAATAACTCATTTTTCAAGGCGCGGAAGCTAATTACTGTTAGCATCAGGGACTACTCTTAAAGATACAGAGACTTTACATATGTAAAGCCATGTTCATTCGGCTTAAAAGCCAGGCGGGGCAATGGTTTTGCTCGAAAATGAAAGGAAGGTAAAAGACAGTCTTCATATCTACGTAAAAAGACGGAGCGGATTTTTACGAAAGACACACGCTGCAAGACCGCGCGCGGGCCGGTATTTCCTTGAAAAACCAGCCGCGTTGCCGCCAGGTTAAATTAGCCGGACAGTAGGGCGGTAAAGAGTGGTTGCGCGAAGAATTAATTGGGTGCAACGGGACTGTTAAATTGTATCTAAGAGGCGAATTATCCTTTACAGGAGTAGTTCGCCGCAGTATGTATGCTTATTGAAACAGCATGTTGATTAACAGGTGAACCAGTATGGATTTGAAGCAAACGGATGTAATGGAGCAGTTGGAGCGTATTACCGAAAGCAAGGATTTTCAGGCTTCGGTGCGGCTGAAGAATTTTCTGACCTTTGTGGTTACGGAAACTCTGGCCGGGCGCGGGGCCAATATCAAGGCGTACACCATAGCCGTGTCCG
>CAZNBK010000134.1:0-806 GCA_964571105.1 uncultured Desulfovibrionaceae bacterium | reverse complement strand
CCTTTGCTCGATCCCATTGTCCGCGTAGAAGCGGGCAAGCTGCGCAAGCTGCTCGAGCGCTACTATCTGCTCAACCCCGAAGAGCCGGTGCTCATCACCATGCCCACGGGCACTTATATTCCTTTGTTTGCGCCCAACCAGAAACAAAAACCGGAGTTGTTAACAATTGTTACGCCTCCGGCACATTCGCAGGAACCGCACAGCAAGACCGAGCTGGAAACCATTCTGCAGCGGCCCGTTGATTATTCCGCCGACCCGCAACAGGATGAAAAGCCCACCCTGATTATTGCCCCGCTGAATAACCCGGCCCAAAACGCCAAACTGTATGGTTTTATTTCCGGGTTTACCGAAGACATCCTTTTACATATGGACAACAACGGCGTTGTTGACGTTGTGTCTGCGTCCATGGGCGCCAGCTATCGTTCCACCGAAGCAACCGGCCTGGAAGACAACATGGCCATGGCCGCCCGCAGCGGGGCGCGGTTTATCCTGCACGGCCTGGTGGAAGGCGATGATTCTGCGGTGCGCGTTTACCTGTCGCTTACCGACGTGCGCGATCATAAACGCGTCTGGATGGAAAAATACGACTCCTATCCCGGCGAGGGCTGGATGGCCATGCGTGAAAGCGTCAGTCATAAAGTTACCGACATCCTGGTGGACACGTTCGGGGTTATCGCCCGCGAGCTCATGCATGAAGCCAGTTATCTGAACGTGTCTGAGGCCGGGCCTTACGAGGCTTCGCTGTTGTACAATACCTGGGAAACCACCATGGACCCGCACAACTTTCGGCGGGCCAAAGAAGCCCT
>CAZNBK010000133.1:0-6915 GCA_964571105.1 uncultured Desulfovibrionaceae bacterium | reverse complement strand
ACGCTGTCCACTGATTTGCAGGCCCGCACCGGGGAGTTCACCCCGCCGGGGATATAGCGTTGCGCTTGCTGAAAAAGATCTTGAGAACGGTCGTGCATGTAAAACTCCTTGCAGTGCTGAAATGAACATGCGGCTCAAAAATAGCGCATGGATGTTTTTTTCAATTCCTTGAGGCTGGACAAACAGGCGTACCGGGTAAGCCCGCTGCGTTCGCATAAATCCCGCACGGCTTCCCGGCACTCGGCCTCGTCGCGGCCATGGAGCATGGAAAACAAGCTATACGGCCAATCCGGAGGATGCGCCGGGCGCAAATAACAGTGGGAAACCAACGGATGTGCAGCCAAAACTGCCCCTGCCGCATCGATGTCAGAAGCGCTCATCTCCGGCGGGGTTTCCCAGGCCACCATAATATTGTGCCTGAACCCGGCTTTGTGGTGCCGCAAAACAGCCCCGAAGCGGCGGATTACGCCCTGCGCCAGCAAGCGCTCAAGCAGGTCAATGACCACTTGCTCGTTGGCGCCGCAGGCAACGGCAATATCGGCATAAGGCGTTAAAGACAACGGCAGCCCATCCTGAACTTGAGCCAGAATATCTCTTTCCATATCTGTGAACATTGTTTGGGTATACCGCGAGGGCTTTGTTCAGGCAAGGCAGATGTTTCAGCAGGAGCGGGGCGTTTCAGATGCTGCGCACTGCCTTGGCCAGCCTCAGCAGGCCGTCTTCCGCCAGACCGCGCGGGCAGCCGAGGTTCATGCGCATGAAGCCGCGCCCTTCCTGCCCGTAATCCGTGCCGGAATTCAAAGCCAACCCGGCTTTATCCAACAAAAACGTTTCCAGTTCCGCTTGCCCGGCCAGACCAAGCTCACGAAAATCCAGCCAAAGCAGGTAAGTGGCTTCCGGCTCATAAGCCCGCACCCGGGGGATGTGCTCCCGGATAAAGGCCACGGCAAATTCAAGATTGCCCCGCGTGTATGCATTGACCTGATCTGCATAATCGGCGCAATGCAGGTATGCCGCTCTGAACCCGGCTACGCCCATGAGCGTCGGCCACAGCGAGGCCCGGTCGAGAGCCGCCCGCAATTGCGCGAACAGATCCGGGTTGGCGGCAATTACTGCAGCGGTTTGCAGCCCGGCAATATTAAATGTTTTGCTGGGGTTAATGGCGGTGATGGTTATTTCGGCCAATTCGGGGGATAAAGAGGCCAGCGGAATGTGCTGCAAACCGGGTTTTACAAAATCACAGTGAATCTCGTCGGAGAGGATGAGCACCTCATGCTTGCGGCACAGCTCGCCAAGACGCAGCAGCTCCTGGGCGGTAAACACTCGGCCCGTCGGGTTATGCGGGTTGCAAAATAAAAACAGCCGCGTTCCGGGGTCGGCCAGTTTAGCCTCCAGGTCAGGCCAGTCTATGCAGTAGCCTTCCGGCCCGTTTTGCAATGCCGAACAGAGGACCCGGCGCTGGTTTTTGCCTGCCAGCCCGAGAAACGGCGGATAAATAGGCGTCTGAACCAGAATACCGTCGCCAGGCGCGGTAAAAGCGCTGATCGCCAGCGCCAACGCGCCGCACACCCCTGGCGCGAACAGCACCGCATCCTGAGCAAACTCCCAGCCGAAACGCTCGCCCATCCAATGCGCGGCGGCCTTGCCAAGCTGTGGGGTCAGGTCCAGGGGATAACCCAGCTCGCCTTTATCCAAACACTGCCGCAAAGCCGCAAGCACAGGGTCCGGCGGTCTAAAGTCCGTGTCCGCCACCCACATGGGCAGCACGCCCTCGGGGTAGCGGTTCCACTTGACGCTGAAATTTTCGCGGCGGTTTATAATTTCATCAAAGTTGTAAATCTTCATTACTAAAAACAAAAACCATATGAGTGCAGAAGGGGTTAAAGTTTGCGGGAGGGGAAACTCAAGGGTGTCTCTATTTAGCTCACCTTTGCTTTGCTCAGGCTGAGCGGCCCTTGGGGTTCCCCGCCCTCAATTATCCTCAAAAACTCCGACTTTTAAACCGCCCTTTGGCCGAGGCTATGCGCCCGAGATTGGCCAGGCGCTTATCCACCAGTTGATAAAGGGAACCGGGCGTAAAGGAGCCGTCTTTATGTTGCCGCCCGGCAGGCAGCCCGGTGAGCAGCTCCAGGGCCTCAGCAATATGGGCCACCGGATAAATATTGAACTGACCGGCTTCCACAGCGGCGGTCACCTCATCATTGAGCATGAGGTGATCGATGTTGTCTGTGGGAATGAGCACGCCCTGGCCTTTGGTCAAACCCTGGCGGCGGCAGACTTCAAAAAAACCCTCGATTTTACGGGTCACGCCGCCCACGGCCATGATTTGCCCGGTCTGGCTTACCGCCCCGGTAAAAGCCAGGGACAGGCTTACCGGCACATTGGCCAGAGCGGAAAGCAGCGCGGTAAGCTCCGCGCCCGAGGCCGAGTCGCCCTCCACCCCTGCGTAGCTCTGCTCAAAATAAAGGCTGCCGGTGAGGATGAGCGGTTTGTTGTGCGCAAACATGCTCACCAGATAGCTCTTGAGAATCATCATGGCCTTGGTGTGTATGGGTCCGGCCAACTTGGCCTCGCGCTCCAGGTCGATGATGCCGTCATGCCCGACGCCCACCGTACAGGATATCTGGTGCGGCAATCCAAACTCAAAATCGCCATACCAGGTTACAGACAGGCCGTTGACCCGGCCCACGGCCCGGCCCGTGGTCGGTACCTTGATCAAGCCGCGGTCATATTCTTCCATGAAGTGCTCTTCATAAAGATTGGCCCGATAGGTACGCGCCCGGCGGGCCTGCTTGAGAGCCGCCGCGTCGACCTCTGCCTTTCCGGCCATATCCGCCACCGCAGAGGCCTCAATCATGATTTCCCGCAGCAGCGGATATTTGAGAGACAGCTTTTTCTGGTCTTCGCAAAGATACGAACCGTAATCGACCATACCTGCCAGGGCGTCCCGGCTGAAAGGCAATAACCCCCCTTCGGCAATAATTTCGCGCATGCGCCCGAGATAGGTTTTAATGCCCGCAGCATTGCGGGGCATGGATTCGGTGAGGTGGGCCTTTATCTTGAACAGTTTGCCGAAACGGTCATCGGCCAGCAGCAGGGTTTCGTATATATCTTCCGTGCCGATGAGAATGAGCTTCAAATCAATACGCAGGGGTTCCGGGGCCAGGCCCTTGGTTTTCACCCCTTCCTCGCTGGTGTCTTCAATGCGGGCGATTCCGGCCCGCAGGGCACGCATCAGACCTTCCCAGGCGGTGGGGTGCTGCAGCAGCTCTTCCACCCGGATAATCAAAAACCCGCCGTTGGCCTTATGCAGCGAACCGGCCTTGATCAGGGTAAAATCGGTGATCAGAGCGCCCATTTCAGCTTCCCGCTCAATGCAGCCCAGCAGGTTATGCGGCACAGGATGATCATCCATGACAATGGGCGCTCCCTTCAAGCCGGAGTTGTCCACAAAGACATTGATTTCATAGGCCGATGGCGTTTCTTCCGGCAGCGCGGGCAGCAGCGGGCTCTGTTCCAAAAGTCCGCCCCGACTGTCCGCAGGCGCAGCCGGATTCATATGCTCGCGGGGCATGAAATGCTCGGGGTTTTCCAATAGGTCCTTACGTAAATCCACGAAATAACCGCTCAGGTCTTCAGACCGGCAGGCTTTATCAAAAGTTTCCACCAGCGGTGTAAGGATTTTGTTCAGTGCGCCCTCGATAACTTCACGCTCCAGGCTGCGTTCGCTCTCGGACAGTTCAACTTCTGCCTTGGTTAACTGGCGCATCAGCCCGGCCATGACCTGGAGCAGCCTGTCCCCCTTGAGCTTCAAATCATCGCGGATGCCGGAATCCAGTTTTTCAAACTCTTCCTCGGACAAGCGCTTGCCCTCCACCAAAGGGTAAAGGGTCAGGCTGCCCTGATCGTCCATGTCCAGATTAAAACCCTGCCCCACAGCCACGAGGTCCATTTCCCGGAAAACCTTCTGCCGCTTGCCTTGAAACGCTTCCATCAAGCGGGCCTGCCGCTGGATGTAAGGGGCATGTTCAAAGCGTCCGGGCAGCTCCTTGCGTATCCGGTTCAGGGCCTTGGCCAGTGCGGCTTTGAGTTTTCGCCCTTGCCCGGCCGGCAGGGTGATCAAGCGGGGTTCATCGGCGTTTTCAAAATTATGCACGTAGATGAGGTCCGGCGGGGTAGCCATCTTGCGGGCGCGCTGCCGCAAATAATCCTTGATCAGCCGGGAGCGGCCCAAATTGCTCTCGCCGGACAGGTAAATATTATAACCGCTGTCCTTGATATGCATGGCCAGCTCCAGGGCTTCCCGGGCCCGGCCCTGCGGCAGCAGGCTGTTGCCGTTTCTTTTGGGAATATCCTGGCTGGAAGCATAGGCCACCCGCTCCGGCGGCAGTATGGAACGTAATTTATCAGGAGAAAGAGGCAGGGGTTTTTTCATTATGCTCGCACTCGGTCAACAAGGTTTTTCAAATTACAGACAGCATAACTATTTACTGCCCGTCTGCCAAGGCTGAGACCGCAGCAGAGCATATTTTTTATGATTCTTGCTCATGTTTTCCGGTCGGCAAACGGCCCGGCAATCCCTTTGTTCGCAAACGAAAAAAGCAGTCTCTTTGCGGTTTGCCTGACAGTTTCGGGCTATTCTCCGGACAACCAACCGGAGAATACTGTTTTTATCAATTCCGAGAAGTCTTGCTGCTGATTTCCATTGACCTTGTTCCCCTGCGTGGCTACATTAGTGGATAGTGGCCGATATAATTACAAGTCGACCGCAAAAATAACCGACTGGGATACGGCAGTTAGAGCATTTTAACATTGAAATTATACATCAAGGCAAAATGCTCTGGGGCGCGAAGCCTCGCTTCGCAACGCCCGTGAGATTGAAGCAGGCGGGGTTTACTTCCGCCGCAGCAACAATCTCAAGCGTAAAATGCTCTATTAGGAGGCATTATGAAGTTGCTTGACGTGTATAAGTGTGATCTGTGCGGAAACATTGTGGAAGTTGTCAACGTCGGCTCCGGCGGCCCCTTGACCTGCTGCGGGCAAAACATGGTGCACATGACCGAAAACACCGTGGACGCAGCCAAAGAAAAGCATGTGCCGGTTATTGAAGAAACCGCTGACGGCTATACCATCAAAGTGGGCTCCGTGCCCCATCCCATGACTCCGGAACACTGGATCCAGTGGGTGGAACTGATCATGGGCAAAAAAGTCTACAGAGAATTTATTGATCCCGGCCAGGAACCCCAGGCTGTTTTCAAGGTTGCTAAAACAGAAAAGCCGATTGCCCGCGAATACTGCAACCTGCACGGTTTGTGGAAGTCCTGAGCCACGCCCATAAACAACTCGGAGGTAAATGAAATGAAACGCTATGTTTGCACTGTTTGCGGCTATGAGTATGACCCGGCCCAAGGCGATCCTGACAGCGGCATCGCTCCCGGCACTGCCTTTGAAGATATCCCGTCCGACTGGGTTTGCCCGGTCTGCGGCGTAGGCAAATCTGATTTCGAACCTGTGGAATAAGCCCGCAGGCGTATTTTATACCTTCAGGCCCTCCGCCGCCAGCTTGCGCCGGGGGGCCTGCGCGTTCTTGCCTTTTAAGAACGACCGCTTTCAAGGCTGAATCTGCTCGCTGCCGTGCAGATTAATCGGGCGGAGTCACCCCCGCCGCAACACCCGGCTTAACCGCAATAAACACAGAGGACTCGCCATGCTGCCCGTTGAAATCAAGCCAGACATCTTCTGGGTTGGCGCCCTGGACTACGACAACCGCGATTTTCACGGTTATTCCCGTTCGCCGCAAGGCACCACCTACAACGCCTATGTCATCAAAGACCAAAAAACCGTTCTCTTTGACTGCGTTAAAAAAGAACTCAGCGACGAGTTTCTACGGCGACTGGAAAAAGTCACGCCCTTTGAAAAAATCGACTACCTGGTTTGCCATCACCTGGAACTGGACCACTCCGGCACCCTGCCGCGCATTGTTGAACTGGTCAAACCGGAAAAAATTTTCTGCTCCCAGGCCGGACTAAAAAGCATTCACGGACATTTCAACACCCAGGGCTGGCCCATTGAAGCGGTCAAAACCGGCGATACCGTACCCCTGGGCAAACACAGCATTCAGTTTGTGGAAACGCCCATGCTGCACTGGCCGGACAGCATGATTTCACACATCCCCGAAGCCAAGCTCCTGATTACCAACGATATCTTCGGGCAGAACATTGCCTCGCCAGAGCGCTTTTCTGACCAGATTCCCCGCTACCGCCTGGAACAGGCCGCCAAGGAATACTATTTCAATATCGTGCTACCCTATTCTGCCAACGCCCTGAAAACCCTGGCCCAAATCCGCAGCCTTAACTGGAATATCGACATGATCGCCCCGGATCACGGCCTGATTCTGCGCGGCGCCGATGAAGTCGCCTGGATACTGAACGCCTACCAGGACTTTGCCGAACAAAAACCGAAACCCGACGCACTGATCATCTACGACACCATGTGGCACAGTACCGAAAAAATGGCTCACCATATCGCCGAAGGCCTCGACAGCGTTGGGGTTATGGCCCACGTCATGTCGCTTAAAGCCAACCACCACAGCGCAATCATGACCCAATTGGCCGATTGCGGAGCGCTCCTGGCCGGATCGCCCACCCACAACAACAGCGTGCTGCCCTACCTGGAAGGCGCCCTCGGCTATATCAAAGGGCTGCGCCCCAAAAACCGCATCGGCGGAGTGTTCGGATCTTACGGCTGGTCCGGGGAGAGCACAAAAATACTCAGCGAAATGCTCACTTCCATGCATATCGAACAACCCGCCGAACCCGTAAAGTGCCAATGGGCGCCCAAGCAAGAAACCCTCACGCAATGCGAGGACCTTGGCCGCACAATCGGCCTGGAATTGCTGAAAAAGTGCCGGGGCGA
>CAZNBK010000132.1:0-6927 GCA_964571105.1 uncultured Desulfovibrionaceae bacterium | reverse complement strand
TGAAAGGAGGCTGTTTTTTTTGCGCAAGATGAATGGGCAGCAGGCGATCTGCTGCCTGGCATGCTTCTGATATATCAAAGAAAAGCCCAGGAGGCGGCCAGAGCTGGGAGGGTGAAGGGCGGAAAAATGGGGTAGTGCATTTTTTCGCCCTATTCCCGCTAAGAACGCAGGCACTTGGGCAACTCCTGGGCTTTTTTTATATTAGACTTGTCGACTTTAAAGATATATGACACGAGAGAAAAACACTTTTCCGCTGGTGGGATAAAATAATGCAGGATATTTTCAGAGATTTACCTGTTTTTGTGGAAGTGGCTAGGCTCAAGAGTTTCAGCCGGGCAGCCGAGGTATTGGACATGCCCATTTCCACAGTGTCGCGGCGGATTGCCGCTATGGAAAAAAAATTGGGGGCCGCGCTATTGCGCCGGACCACCAGGAGCGTGGAGCTTACCGCCGGGGGGGCGGCTTTTTTTGAGAGCTGCGAGGCGATTGTTTCTGAACTGGACAACGCCCGCGAATCATTGCTGGAGGAAGAACAACTGCTCAGCGGCAGAATTCGCTTGTCCATGAGTCCGATTATCGCCAGATTTCTTTCCAATACGGTCTTCAGTTCATTTGCCAGAAAGTTTCCGGGCGTTCGCCTTAATTTGTATTTAAACTCCCGTTGGGTGGATTTAAACAGCGAACCTTATGACCTTGAGATCAGGGCGGGAACGCTGCCCGACTCCAGCTTGCGCATGCATCGTTTAACCACTATGCGCCCGGGATTATACGCAACTCCTTCTCTGCTGGCGCGTTACAAGCTGCCTGTACGCCCGCAGGATTTGCGGGGCATCCCCTTTATCTCGCCGGTCATGCCGGGGCATCTGACCAGGGAAATGTACCGTGGCGAGGACTCCTTCAAACTGCCGCGCCGCTCGGAATATGTGGTCAGCAGTCTGGCCCTGGCCCTGGAGTTTGTCCTGGCGGGCCTGGGTATCAGTAGCATTGCTTATTCAGTGGTGGAGCCTTATGTTCGCTCCGGCGAGCTGGTGCGGCTGCTGCCGGAATGGCGCGGCGAAAATATTGATGTCAGCGTGGTTATGCCGGACAGGGTGCCGCCCCGGAGGGTGCGGCTGCTGGTAGACCACCTTGTGGAATACTGCGCCCGCAAAAACTATAATGAACCTGATCCGGAAGAGTTTAAGTCTTAGAGCAATGCGGCTTGAGCCGCAAGAGTGGGGTTTCCTAAACGGGATGCAGGGAATCATCCCCTGCGCTTATCCCCGCGCTCATCCCCGGCAGCTAAAATTGGAAAACAGGGTTTCCAGTTCTGCGGTCACATCCTGCCAGGGGCCTACTTCAAAAACCGGGCCGGGCGTGTTTTTCAGGGCGTCATCGGCGCAGCCCTGCGGGCGGAAGGCCTGCAAAGCGTAATTCTGCACGCCCAGAGCTGCCAGTTGGCGGCCCAGGTGTAAAATATCGTTGGGGGAAAGCAGCGCAGTGTGCACGGTGGTGCGCACCTCAAAATCAAGGCCCCGGTTGAGTAAAATCTGTAAAGAGGCCCTGGCGGCCAGGGCGCTGTTGTTGCGCCCGGTGATCCGGTCATATTTATCCCAGGGCGCTTTGCAGTCAAACCCCACCCAATCCACATGCCCGGCAACGGCCTTTAAGCGTTGCGGCCAGGGGCCGGCAGTGTGCAGGCCGATTTTAAAGCCCAGGGCTCTGGCCTGTTCCGTCAGGGCGGGCAGCTCGGGCAGGCTGGTGGGCTCGCCGCCGGAAAAGACAACTCCGTCCAGACAACCGCTGCGCCGCTGCAAAAAATCCAGCGTTTCGTCCCAGGTGTGTCCTTGCAGCTCCCGGCTGCAATCTTGCAAATGGGGATTATGGCAGTAGGGGCAGGACCAGGGGCAGCCCTGCCAGAAGAGCACGGCGCTTAATTTTCCCGGCCAGTCCACGCTGGAGAAGGGGGTAAGCCCGGCAAAGCGGACTGTGAAAGAACGGCCCGGCAGGATTTGATCCTGCCGGACCGGTAAGGGCACGATGCCCGATTTGTCCTCCCGGTTTAAAGAGCCGAGCAGGCTCAAGGGAGAGTTATGAATGTCGTCCACGCTTAATTGGCAACAGCCTGCTTGCCGCAAACCGCAACTTCCACCGCGCCGGACGGATTTTCACGGAAAAAGCGGCGCTCCTGGTGTTCGCCTTTTTTGCCGATGTTAAATGAGGACACAGGGCGGTGATAGCCCATCACCCGGGTCCATACTTCACAGGGCTGGCGCTGTTCAGGACTCAGAACGGTTGCCGGATCGATTGGGGCGCCACACTTGGTATTCATGTCAGTCTCCTTGGTTCAGTTAAAAAATTAGAAATTTTTAGATTAACGTGGCTGCCCTGATCAGGCCGCCGGGCTTTCCATATTGTCAGCTGCCGGTTTCTGCTCTTTCGCGTTCCTGGCCGTGATGTCTTCCGCGGGCAGGCCCTGGGCTTGCAGGGCAGCCATGGCTTCCGCGTCGCAGCGCGGGCAGAACTCATGCTCGCCGGACAGATAACCGTGCTTGGGGCAGATGGAGAACACCGGGGTAATGGTCAGGTAAGGGATGCGGAAGTTTTCCAGGGCGCGGCGGACCAGATCGCGGCAGGCCTTGGCCGAGGAAATGCGCTCATTCATATACAGGTGCAATACCGTGCCGCCGGTGTATTTGCGCTGCAAAGCCTCCTGGCGTTCCAGGGCTTCAAAGGGGTCGTCGGTGAAGCCCACGGGCAGTTGCGAGGAGTTGGTGTAATAGGGATTGTCCACGGTACCGGCCTGGAGGATATCCGGGTAGCGTTTTTTGTCTTCCCTGGCAAAGCGGTAGGTGGTGCCTTCGGCCGGGGTGGCTTCCAGATTGTATAAATGCCCGGTTTCTTCCTGGAATTCTACAATTCGCGCCCGGATATGGTCCAGAAGTCCGTTTGCAAATTCCTCGCCCCAGGGGGTGGTGATGTCTTCCCGGTCATGGGTGAAATTGCGGATCATTTCATTGACGCCATTGATGCCGAGGGTGGAAAAGTGATTGCGCAGGGTGCCGAGATAGCGCCGGGTGTATGGATACAGCCCTTGGTCGATGAGGCGCTGCACGGTTTTGCGTTTAATTTCCAGGCTGTTTTTAGCCAGAATGAGCAGGTGATCCACCCGTTCCAGCAGGGCGGCGCGGTCTCCGGCGTGCTCGTGGCCGATGCGGGCGCAGTTGAGCGTAACCACGCCGATGGAGCCGGTCTGCTCGGCAGAGCCGAACAGGCCGTTGCCGCGCTTCAACAGCTCGCGCAGATCCAGCTGTAAACGGCAGCACATGGAGCGAACCATGTGCGGTTCCAGATCGGAATTGAGGAAATTCTGGAAATAGGGCAGCCCGTATTGGGCGGTCATTTCAAAGAGCAATTCGGTATTGGGATGGTCCCAGTTGAAGTCCGGGGTGATATTATAAGTGGGAATGGGGAAGGTAAAAATTCGTCCCTTGTGGTCGCCCTTGGTCATGACTTCAATATAGGCGCGGTTGATCATATCCATTTCCGGCTGGAGTTCGCCATAGGTGAAGGGCATTTCCTCCCCGCCGATAATCGGGTGCTCGTCGCGCAGGTCGGGCGGGCAGGTCCAGTCCATGGTCAGGTTGGTAAACGGGGTTTGGGTGCCCCAGCGGGAGGGCACGTTCAGGTTGTAAATCAGCTCCTGAATGCGCTGCCGCACTTCTTTGTAGGGCATGTTGTCTTTGCGGATAAACGGGGCCATGTAGCTGTCGAAGCTGGAAAAGGCCTGGGCTCCGGCCCATTCATTTTGCAGGGTGCCCAGGAAATTGACGATCTGTCCCACTGCCGAGGACATGTGCTTGGGCGGCGAGGCTTCCACCTTGCCGGGCACGCCGTTGAAACCTTCGGTGAGCAGGGTGCGCAACGACCAGCCCGCGCAGTAGCCGGAGAGCATGTCCAGGTCGTGGATATGAATGGAGCCGTCGCGGTGGGCTTCGCCGATTTCCAGGGGATAGACGTGGCTGAGCCAGTAATTGGCAATGACCTTGCCCGAGACGTTGAGAATGAGCCCGCCTAAGGAGTAGCCCTGGTTGGCGTTGGCGTTCACCCGCCAGTCGGCCTGGGTCAGATATTCCTGCATGGTGGCTTCCACATCCACCAGGGCCTTGCGCATGTCGCGCATTTCGCGGCGCTTGTCCCGATAGCGGATGTAGGCGCGGGCGGTTTCCCAATAGTCAGCCGTGAGCAGGGTATATTCCACGCAGTCTTGAATCTGTTCGATCTGGGGCGCTTCGTGGCGGCGCAAGCGTAAAACCTTGATGACCTGGGCGGTGAGCTGCTCGGCCGTGGCCTCGCCGAATTCACCGGTGCTTTTGCCTGCTGCGATAATGGCATTGCGAATTTTGGAACCGTCAAAAGGAAGGCGCTGTCCGTCACGCTTGATCACGAACTGGGGGGAGGGAAACACTGGCTACTCCTGGCCGCGCTTGTATTGCGCGGGCGTTTGGGTGTTTATGAATGAGTGGTGCGGCCGGCGAGGGATGCGTTTCCTGCCGCACAGAACGGCGGAAATATGCAATGAGTGCATCTCCCGAGGTGGCCACGCCGCAATTATCCCGTTGCCGCTATGGTCAGGTTTGTCCGGGGCATCCCCGGCATCAGGCAGGTTTTCCGGCTGGCTTCCCTTGTTCCCGGCCTTCCCAAGATCATATCTCAGTGGCGCTCTGGGGGAGCAAAGTTGGAAGGACCGTTATGCTCCGGTCCTCTCAAAAGCTCACGGCGGCGGGCACCGCTCCTGTTTTTAACAGGATTCCCTTACAGCTCGAAAGCTGCATTCAACCTGTTGTGTCGATCGCCTGATGGTGCGAATATGCGATAAGGCATAGGCGTTGTCAACGTGACCGACCGCTGTGCCGAATATGGGAAACGCAGTAAAATCAGCCGCTTCAAAAGATAGCAATATTTGACAAACGTGCGGATAACCATGCGGCTTAAGGCTTGCAAGAAAACATGACATTTTCTAGAAATTTTCTATTTATTATTGTCAGGTTATAGCCGCTAGCGTTTGCCAAAGGCTCTTGGCGGCAGAAGCGGGTTCCGTCTAGTGCGCGTATTGCTGGCAAAGGCCGCAACTATGCAGTATACTTGGTTCTGGGGAGTTAACGGCTATGAATACTGTCAAAAGCGCCCGGCGCGTTGTGATTATGGGCAGCCAGGCCTGGGCCATGGCCAACTTCTGGCCCACCTTGATCCGGGAGACCGTTGCGCGCGGGCATGAGCTTATCTGTCTCAACCCAGCCACCGGCGACCCGACCGACGCCGAAGCGGAAGCTTCTCTGCGCGCATTGGGCGCGCAAACCATGGCTTATCCCATTAAGCGCAAGGGGCTAAACCCATTGGCCGACCTGATCGGGCTGTGGCGTTTGCGGCGTATATTCACGGAGATACAGCCGGACGTGCTTTTTGCCTATGCCATCAAACCGGTAATCTGGGGCACGCTGGCCGCTGCCCTGGCCGGGGTGCCGCACCGTTACGCCATGATCACCGGCCTGGGCTTTACATTTGAAAGAGATACTTTTTTGAAGAAATGCCTGAACAGGGCGGTTTCCTGGCTGTATCGCCTGGCGATCTCGCGTTGCCGGGGCGTATTTTTTCAGAATAATGACGACCGCGAAACCTTTGCCCGGGCAAAAATAATCAGGCCGGACAGTCCGGTGCACATGAGCCGGGGCACGGGCGTGGATCTTGATTATTTCGCGCCCAGACCGGTTCGGGCAGGCGCGCCGGTCTTTCTGCTGGTGGCCCGGCTGCTCATTGCCAAAGGCTTGCGCGAGTTTGCGGCAGCGGCAAAAATGCTCAAACAGAGCCATCCGGAAGCCCGCTTTCAGATTTTGGGGCCCGCCGACACCAGCCCGGCCGGGGTGCCGCTGCCCGAAGTGCAGGCCTGGCAGGCTGCCGGATACATTGAATACCTGGGCGTAACCAGTGACGTGCGCCCTTACCTGGACGCAGCCACGGTGATGGTGCTGCCTTCCTGGCGGGAAGGCACGCCCTGCTCCATTCTGGAAGGTTTGAGCGTGGGGCGGGCAGCGGTGGTCACCGATGTGCCCGGCTGCCGGGAAGTGGTTGCGGACGGCGTTAACGGCTTGCGCGTGCCCCTGCACGATGTGCCCGCGTTGACCGCAGCCATGGAGCGCTATATCCTGGAGCCGGAGCTGGCTGTCCGGCAGGGCGCAGCCGGGCGGGAACTGGCCGAAATGGAATTCGACGCCCGTAAAGTTAGTTTTGGACTACTGTCGGTAATGGGGTTATAGGGCCTTTTAACATTGAAATTGTATCTAGGTAAAAAGCCCTGGCCTCGCGAAATGAACTATAGCGGCGCTTGCGGGCTTGGAGCCTTAAGCGGCGAAGCAGCCGCTAAGCATGCGAAGGCTATGGCTGAGCTCCGCATAGCGTCAGGCGGGATTCATTCCCTCTTTACGACAATCTCAATGCGAAAATGTTTTATGGGAAATCCGGGAGACTATCCGCTATGAACAGAACCCTGCGCCTGCCCGTGTATATGGCCATTGATCTGGCCTGTATATTCCTGGCTCTGTACCTGGGCTCGCCCTTAAGCATTGAAAGCGGCCTGTCCATTCTCTCCGACTACACCGGGGCCTCCACGTTCACGGCCACCATGTTCCTGCTTTCCTACTATACCCTCGATTGCTACGCCCTTGACCGGG
Organism: uncultured Desulfovibrionaceae bacterium; assembly: GCA_964571105.1. Lineage (GTDB taxonomy): Bacteria > Desulfobacterota > Desulfovibrionia > Desulfovibrionales > Desulfovibrionaceae > JAVBRZ01. The sequence goes on along the minus strand of CAZNBK010000132.1, from coordinate 220 downwards.
TCAACGACCGCGACCTGCTGGCCCGCGTGGTCATAGCCACCATCATGGGCACCATGCTCACGGGTTTTGTGTTTTTCATGTCCGATCACTGGCGCTTTCCCCGCCTGCTCTATATTTTGCAGTTTGTCATTACCCTGGGTCTGACCCTGTCCTGGCGAGTGGCCTATATCGGGATATTCCGGCGGTTTGCGGCTAAACGCAAGGTGCTGCTCTACGGCTC
>CAZNBK010000131.1:1468-6943 GCA_964571105.1 uncultured Desulfovibrionaceae bacterium | reverse complement strand
TGGGGGCGGGAACCTCAAGGGCCGGAGGTCCTTGTGGTTCCCGCCTCCAGTCCGCCCTAAGCCATGCGTAGCCTGCTCATTGCCCTGCGCGCATTGGCTGTGCACAAATTGCGCACCGTGCTGGCCATGCTGGGGATCTTTCTGGGCGCGTTGGCCTTGACCGGGGTGCTGCATATCTCCACTTCCCTGGCGTTGAAGGCGCAGGAAGAAACCGCCAAATTCGGCCCCAACCTCATCCAGGCCATGGCCGCGCGCATCCGCTTCACCACCGGTGAGCAGACCGGCACCAGAGGTGTGGCCACCACTTTTAAGATAGATGACGCCGTTTATTTGCGGGACAAGATGCCCATGGTGGAGCGGGGGGTGCCTTATGCTGAGGATTCACCGGCTATCCGGGCCGGTAATGCCGTGGTTTCCTGCCGGTTGATTGCCACCTGGCCGGACTATCCGCTGGTTCGGGCCAGCCGGACGGAATTCGGTCGTTTTTTCACTCAGGCCGAGGAAGACAGCCGGGCCAAGGTCTGCGTGCTGGGTGCGGTGATTGCCGACCGACTGTTCAATGGCCGGGAAATTGCCCTTGGCAAGACCGTGTATATGAACAATGCCGCGCTCACGGTGATCGGGGTGATGGAGGAGAAAGGCCAGGACGTCAGCGGCACCAACATGGACGAAATGGTCTTTGCGCCGCTGTCAACTTATATGCGGCGGTTGAGTAATGTGGACTATATCCGGGGCGCTTATCTGAATATGCGGCCCGGCCTGGACCCGGACGTGGCCGCTGAGGAAATCCGGGTCATCTTGCGTGAACGGCACCTTATCCGCGATGGGGGCAAGGACGATTTTCACGTGTTTTCTTCCAAAGACGCCACCCGTTTTCAGCAGGAAGCCCTGGACCTGGTCTGGACCCTGGGCCTGCTTTCGTCTTCGGTGTCGTTTGCCGTGGGAGCCTTGGGCATTTTGTCCATCATGATTCTCATGGTCAGAACGCGGCGGCTGGAAATCGGCATTCGCAGGGCTGTGGGCGCATCCAGACGGCAGATCATGTTTCAGTTTCTGCTGGAGGCAGGATTCATGTCCGGCACGGGCGGCATTTTGGGAGTTTTGCTCGCTTTTGGCTTGATCAGCGCGGCTTACGGGTTGGGCGGCTTACCTGCTGTGTATAACCCGCTGCTCGGCGTGGGCGTATGCATAGCCGCAACCTTGCTGGGGGTAGCAGCCGGGGCCTACCCGGCCTGGCAGGCCTCTCGAGGCGATATTCTGGAAATTTTACGCAGTGCCGAATAAAGGCGTTGTTGCGTGCAGGCGCGCTGGCCGGTCAGGGCTGGTCAGGGGGTTAAAATTCCCAGGACCAACCTGCCCGAGCGCCCACATCTTCATCGCGCCCGTGCGTTTGCGGCTTGACCAGCTGCAGGGAGAAGCCGTCGGAATTGATGATCCCGGCAGATTTATTTTCTTTATAACTGTGCGCGGAAGAACGACCGGTGCCGATGGCGCCGGGCAGTCCGTCCAAAGCGGTTTCAAAGCCGTCGCTTTGCGGGCTGTTGTTGCCCACCAAACGACCGGGCTCACTCTCGGCCAGGGCGGCGCCCGTAAGGCCGGAGGAAATAAGAAGCCCAAGGCTTGCGATAAAAAATATCCGCTTACAAGCGTGCATCATGCGTACACCTTTTGCTGATAAGGCGGCCTTGATAGCTGCCGTAAATTAATCCGGAGCATGTAAACAGCTCCTGTGCAGTTCAACCAGTTGCACAATTCCACACAAAACACAAGAGGCGCTGTCTGGAGCCTTTAACACTTGAAAGAGTGTAACGGATAAATGCTCCGGCAGCGGCAAGCATTGCTTGTTGGCTGTTTTTATGCATCTCGCGTGCCAGAATATCGCATGCGCGACGTTCTCAGCTGCGCTGCGCCATGAGCAGAAACACGGCCAGACCCGCGAAAACGCAGCCTGCCGCGCGGTGGATGATTACCTGGGTGCGGGCGGATTTGTTGACCCAGGGGGCCAGGGTGCCGCCCAAGATGGCCACGCCCCCGAAAACAAGAACGGTTGCGGCCTGCATGATCATGCCCAGATAAAAAACTTGCAAGCTCACCAGCCCCCAGGCGGGGTCGGCGAATTGGGGCAGCAGGGCAAGTACAAACAGGGTAACTTTGGGGTTGGTCACATTCATGATGATGCCGCGCCGGAACAGGGCCGGGTAGCCCATGAACGGGCGGCCTTGGCCGGATGTGTTCAAAGCAGTGGCGTGAAATGATTTCCAGGCCAGATAGAAGAGATACAGCGCGCCGATGATTTTCAAGGCCAAAAAAGCGGTTTCCGATGTTTTGAAAATCACTGCCACGCCCAGGGCCACGGCGGTGATGTGTACAAACAGGCCCGAGGTCATGCCCAGGGCGGTAACCAGCCCGGCGCTGCGGCCGTACAAGGCGGATTGGGTCAGCACGAAAATATTGTCCGGTCCGGGGGCCACGGCCAGAGCCAGCGCCAGAGCGGAAAACGTGAGCAGCACATCCCAGGGGATGTAAGTGGCGGTTAACGCGTCCATGCCTGGTCATTTGCCACATTTAGGGCCGCTGTTCAAGGGTGGGGTGATGGGGGGCGGTTTTTTTCTGTGCAGCAGCACAATTTATTGCGCCGGTTGCGACCAATGCAATGTGGAGCCGGGCAGGAGCAGCGTATCCGGTTCAACGCTCTGGCGCAGAATTTCAGGGAAATCTGTTTGTTCGGCAGTGGAAGCTTGCCGGGCGCTTAAGGCCGATTCCAGAATACCAGCCGCCCGGTCATGCTCCGGCTCGATTTGCAGGGCTTTGCGGGCAAATTCTTCTGCTGCGGCAGCATCGCCTTGTTCCAGAAAAAGTTCCGCCAGTGTCGTCAGTATGTCCGCATTCTCCGGCGCAGCCTGCATCTGGCGCATGAGCGCGGCGATGTTGTTGTCTGCGGCAAGGGGGCCGGTCGGCAGTGCGCCCGGGTTTTGGGGCGAGGCCACGCCCCCGGAAATTGCGCCGAAAATTACAAAGGCGGTGAGCATGAGCCCGGCCATGAACAGGGCCGCCCAGGGCACAAGCCGTTGCAGGAGCTTGGCCTTTGTTTTAAGCACGGTCTCGCTGACGCGGCTGTTGTTGACGCCGGGCCGCCAATGTTCCACGACCACCGGTTTCCAGATATCAGACACAGGGCGGCTCCTGGTTATGTTCGGGAATAATTTTGTCCAGCCGCCGGGTCAGTTTGGCCTGAGCGCGGCACAGGCAGACAAGGCAGCCACCCAGACCCAGCCAGACTGCGGCATTGGCGAGGAAAACCCAAAATATGTCATACATGGGTCGCCTCCAGCCGGTGCATGGCCGCAGCCGCCCGGAGCAGGCCGAAGCGCAGACGCAAAATGACCAGCCAGACCAGGCCCAAGGCAAACAGGCCAGCCAGCAGGGTAACGAGCATTTCCGGTTCCACTCCGCCGCCCTGTGCCCCGAACACCGTGGGGTGAGCGCTGCGCAGCAGCCGGACAGCCAGAAACAGCAGCGGTATATTCAGGCAGGCAAGTATGCCCCAGGCCGAGGCCAATACAGCCATGCGGTTTTCAGGTATGGGGCCGAGCAAAGCGGTGTTGCGCATCAGCGCATAGCCTGCGTACATAAAACAGAGCACGGCAAAGGAAATTAAGCGCGGGTCATTGACCCACCAGACGCCCCAGGCGCATTTGGCCCAGATCATGCCGGTGAGAAGGGCGAGTCCGGCCAGGGCAAAACCGCTTTCCGCAGCGGACCTGGCCAGATGATCCCAGCGGGGCAGGCGGGTGCGCAGATAAGCAGCCCCGGCCAGCGCATTGAGTAAAAAGGCGACCAGGGCCCACCAGGCCAGGGGCACATGGGAGTAAAAAATTTTTTGGGTTATGCCCAGAGCTGCATCCACGGGCGCATAAAACCAAACCAACGCTTGGGACGCAAGCATGGCCGGTCCTGTGGCCGCCGCCAGATAAATTGCTCTGTTATTGGACATTTGTTACGTTTTTTCACTCCCGTTGCCTGTTTATACTCTTTTGCAATTAAACGCCATAGCCGCTCAAGCCGCAATGTTGGCCGAGATGGGGGACAGGTCTTCTAAAACAAGTAACCCCGCTACTTTAAAAAGCAAGCTTTGGTCGGTGAATGTAAATTTACTTTGCATTGCTTTTTAGCCGCGCTGGCGTTATTTTTAAGAAGTAGCCCCGTGCAGGCCGCGAACAGTTTTACCGGCCATACCGGCTGGCAATTTTTAGTGTGGAACGACCGAGGAAACATGGAATCAGCTAAACAAACATCGGCAAAAACCGGTATCGCTGCCACGCCCCTAAAGTCGAGCGGGAAGTCGGCCTTCGAGGCCGAACTCCGGAGCGAAACCAGGCCGGACAAGCCTCTCGGCGCTAAAGCCGGAAAAAGCTCCCGGTCCGGTTCCGCACGCAAACAAGCGGCAAAAAAGAACATACCCGATCAGCCGCTCGTGGAGCCTGCTCCCCCGGTTGTGGAAAGCACCAGGCCGGAGAAAGACTTGGCCGGGCCTTCCTTAAGTGTTCCTCCTTCTGCGCCTGCTTTGGGCGCCGATGGTCAGCCGGCCACCATCCGCATCCAGGATATTCTGGATAAAGTCCGCGCCAACCGGCCCGATGCCGATATGGAAATGCTGCAACGGGCGTATATCTTTTCCGCCAGCATGCATGCCGGGCAGCTACGCCTGTCGGGCGAGCCATATCTGTCGCATCCGCTGGAGGTGGCCTATCTCCTGGCCGACCTGCGCATGGACGACGCCACCATCACCGCCGGGCTTTTGCATGACACCCTGGAAGACACCAATACCACCCGTGAAGAACTGACCAAGATGTTCGGCCCGGCAGTGACCTCCATTGTCGATGGCGTGACCAAGATCAGCCAGATTAATTTTGAAAGCAAGGAAGAAGCCCAGGCCGAGAATATCCGCAAGATGATCATGGCCATGGCCGAGGATATTCGCGTGCTGGTGGTCAAGCTGGCCGACCGGGTGCACAATATGCGCACCCTGCAATTTCAGAAGCCGCACAAGCAGATGCTCATCGCCCAGGAAACCATGGACATCTATGTCCCCCTGGCCAACCGTCTTGGGCTGCACCGCCTTAAGTTGGAGCTGGAAGACCTCAGCTTCATGTACCTGAAGCCGGACATTTATTCCCAACTCACCGACTGGTTGGAGCGCAACCATGCCGAAGACCAGGCCTACATCAGAAAGGTTGCGGACGAGCTGCAGGAAATGCTGTCCGACAACAAAATCAAAGGGGAAATCAAAGGGCGGCTCAAGCACAAATACAGCATTTACCGCAAGCTCATTGCCCAGGGGCTGTCCGTGGACCAGGTCCATGACGTCATTGCCTTCCGCATTCTGGTGGACAAAGTCAAGCATTGCTACGCCGTGCTGGGACTGGTGCACGCCGAATGGAAGCCCGTGCAGGGCCGGTTTAAAGATTATATCTC
>CAZNBK010000131.1:0-1458 GCA_964571105.1 uncultured Desulfovibrionaceae bacterium | reverse complement strand
GCCCAAGGCCAACATGTACCAGAGCTTGCACACCACGGTGGTCGGGCCAGGTGGCGAGCGCTTTGAAATTCAGATCCGCACCTGGGAGATGGACCATCTGGCCGAACACGGCGTGGCTTCGCACTGGCTGTATAAAGAAGGCCGCAAAGTAAAGGAAAAGGACGCTGCCCAGTTTGCCTGGCTGCATGAGCTTTTGAACTGGCAGAAGCAGGAAAGCGATTCCATTGAGTTCATGCGCGCCCTGCGCCTGGATGTGTTCAAGGAAGACATCTATGTGTTCACGCCCCAGGGCGAAATCAAAGAGCTCCCCGAGGGCGCTACTCCCGTGGACTTTGCTTACAGCATCCACTCCAAGGTCGGGCATCACTGCACCGGGGCCAAGGTCAACGGCAAGCTGGTGCCCTTGGGCACACTCCTGGTCAGCGGCGACACCGTAGAGATCATTACCAGCAATAACCAGCATCCCAGCCGGGATTGGCTGCGCTTTGTCAAAACCACCAAGGCCCGCACCAACATCAAGAACTACCTCAATATTGAGGAACGCCAGCACAGTATTGCCCTGGGCAAGGAAATGCTTGAAAAGCAGGGCCGCCGCATGGGCGTGAATATCCACAAGATCAAAGACCAGGAGCTGGCCGAACTGGCCACCGAGCTTTCGTATAAGAGCGTGGAGGATTTGCTCTCAGCAGTGGGCTATGCCCGCATAACCCCGCGCAAGGTGCTCAACAAGTATCTGCCCAAGACAGAAGAAACCGCGCCCCTTGAGCCGGTTTCCACCGGAGAAGTGGCTGCGGCCATGGCCGCCAAGCCAACCCAGCGCTCCGAAGGCATCGTGGTCAGCGGTATTGACGATGTTCTGGTCCGCTTTGCCGGTTGCTGCAATCCCCTGCCCGGCGACGCCATTGTCGGATATATCAGCCGGGGCCGGGGCATCACCGTGCATACCACTTCTTGCCAAAACTTGAACAGCATGGAGCCGGAACGTCTGGTGCCGGTATTTTGGGAGGGTCACGAAGGCAGGCCGTATCCGGTGCGCATCAGAATTCTCAGCCGCAATGAAATCGGCACCCTGGCCCGGGTGGCTCAAGTTCTGGCTGAACGGAAAATCAACATCGATGCCGGGCAGTTCCGCTCCCTGGTAGACGGCAACACGGAAATAGATTTTACCGTGGAAGTGGAGGATGTCGATCATCTTTACCATACCCTGGACCGCCTGCGCCGCCTCGACGGCATCATCGAAGTCATGCGCGATTCTACGAATACCTAGAGCATTTTAACTTGAAATATTATATAAAGCCAAAATGCTCTAATCGAGAGAGGGGAGAAAGGAAAAATGATTTCCCCTTTCTCCCCTCTCTCGAGCTCTCACCCCTCTATCCCCGCGATAGGGGGGCACGTTAAATTTTGGCCTACAAACAATCCTCGCCAGTGGTTTCGTCACATTGCGCGGGGTCTATG
>CAZNBK010000130.1:6655-6949 GCA_964571105.1 uncultured Desulfovibrionaceae bacterium | reverse complement strand
CGGCAAAAGCCTGGAAACCTGGGGCTGGTTGGTGCTTTTCGGCCTGGTCACGGTTTGGGGCGGCTACTGGGCCTACTGCGAAGGTTTGAAGCGTCTGGAAATTACCAAGGTGGGCGTGCTCATTACCTTTGAACCGCTCATCGCCGCATTCTTTTCCTGGCTGTGGTGGGGCGAAAACTTCTCCCTGCTGGGCTGGCTCGGCGCTTCGGCCATTATTTTCGGCATCATCCTGACCACACTGGACAGGCCGAAAAAAGATGCCCCTGCCTGCGCCGAGGATGCCGATTGCCCGCC
>CAZNBK010000130.1:0-6629 GCA_964571105.1 uncultured Desulfovibrionaceae bacterium | reverse complement strand
GGGCAGCAGCGACTCCAAAGCTTAAATTGCACTGCGCCAAGACACTTACACCCGCCGCGTCGGCAACGATGCGGCGGGTTTTATATTAATCCGACCTGCATAAACCCCCTGTATTTCCCTGCCTTGCTCTGAAGGTTTTCTTCCATTAAGGTCATGGGCGATTATCAATTCCGCCGCTCTTGCGGCGATACTGTCCGGGAGATTTTTAATGCGCATAACACCAACCTGGCAGGTGCTTGATCTGGGCCTGATGCCCTACGCGCAAGTGCACGCTCTGCAAAAAGAACTGGCTCTGGAGGCTCAGAATCAGAATCTTGAGCAGGGGCTCAAAAACACGCTCCTCGTGGTTGAGCATCCGCCGGTTATCACCACCGGTCGCCACGGCGGAGCCGAAAACCTGCTCATCAGCGAAGCTGTTTTGAATGAACGCGGCGTGGAACTGGTGCGCACCGAGCGGGGCGGCAACATTACCTGTCACTTCCCCGGCCAGTTGGTGGCTTACCCCATTGTCCGGCTCTTGCCCAAGAACACGGCCCAGGAACCAGGCAACGGTCCCCGCCAGCCTTCCGGCGTCAAAGATTTTTTCAGCGACCTGGAACAGATCATCATCCGGGTTATTGCCGCTTACGGCCTGCACGGCGAACAAATCGAAGGCCGCAGCGGAGTCTGGATAGCTGACCGGAAAATCTGCGCCATGGGCATTGCGGTCAAGCACTGGGTCACTTATCACGGCTTGGCCCTGAATGTGACCAATGATCTGTCGCTGTTCAACCTGGTCACGCCCTGCGGCCTGCCCGACGCCACGGTCACCTCCCTGCACCGGGAGCTTGGCCGCGAGGATATTTCCCTGGCCGAGGTCAAGGCTGCTTTTTTGCAAACATTCAAAGACTACTACCAGATTCCTGCCTGGGAAATAATTACGAGGCCAGCCCATGTCTGAACTGCATCAAGAAAAACCCTTGCGTGAAATTGAACCCGGTTATTTACGCCTGCCCCCCTGGCTGCGCATCAGCCTGCCCAAGACCGGCTGTTTCGGCCAGACCGACGGCCTGGTCAAAGACCTCAATTTGCACACGGTCTGCCGTTCGGCGCGCTGCCCGAATATTTTTGAATGTTATTCGCGCAACACAGCCACCTTCCTGATCCTGGGCGGGGTGTGCAGCCGCTCCTGCGCCTTTTGCAATATCGGCGCGGGCGAACTCGGCCCCCTGGACCCCGACGAACCGCAACGGGTGGCCCAGGCCGCGGCGGAACTGAATTTGGCGCATGTGGTGGTTACCTCCGTAACCCGCGACGACCTGCCCGACGGCGGCTCCGCCCATTTTGCGGCCACCATCACGGCCATCCGCAAACTCCTGCCCCAAGCGATTATTGAAGTGCTCATTCCCGACTTTCAAGGCCGTGCGGCGGACCTGAACACAGTGCTGGCCGCAAACCCGGACATCCTCAATCACAATGTGGAAACCGCGCCGGGGCTGTATTCGCGCATCCGCCCCCAGGCTGATTACGAACAGAGCCTGACGCTGCTGGAACGGGCCGGTAAAGCCGGTTTTATCACCAAGAGCGGACTCATGGTCGGGCTGGGCGAAGATGACGAGGCCGTGCGCGGCGTGCTCCGCGACTTGTCGGGCATAAACTGCCGCATTGTCACCGTTGGCCAGTATATGCGCCCCTCGCGCCGACATCCGCCGGTACAGCGCTATGTGCACCCCGAGGTCTTTGATGCCTACGCGCTGTATGGACAAGAACAGGGCATCCCCCATGTCTTCAGCGCGCCGCTGGTGCGCAGCAGCTACAACGCCAAAGACGTCTTTGACGCCTTGAAGCGGGCTGAGGCCGTGTAAATGCCAGGGCACAGGGTGAGGCCGGTTGCTGCCCGTTTTCTGCTCTCGGGCCTGCTTTGCTGCCTTTTTCTTGCCCACGGGCAGGCGCAGGCGCAAAACCGCAATTACGATGTCTACCTGCCCGCAGCGGCCACATTGGCGGAAAAATGCCGGATCATTGCCGAGCGCTACGCCGGAGTTAGCCCAACGGCCTGGGGGGAATACCTGCCCGGAGTCTACACCCATTTCGCGCCTTCTAAAGACGGACGCGCCCGTGTGGCGCTGACCCTGGACGCCTGCGGCGGCGGTCCCGGCAATATGGCGGACCTGGGCATTATCAATTTCCTCAAAGACAGGCAGATCAAAGCCACCCTGTTTTTAAACGCCCGCTGGATCGACGCCAACCCGCTCCTCGCGGCTGAACTGGCTGCAAACCCCTTGTTTGAGCTGGAAAACCATGGAGCGCGCCATCGCCCCCTGTCGGTGTCCGGCCAGGAAATTTACGGTATCCGGGGCACGGACGGACCGGCTGAGGCCGCGCAGGAAGTGGAGGCCGGGGCCCTGCGACTGCTGGACCTCACCGGACGCCGTCCGCTGTTCTTCCGTTCCGGCACGGCCTATTACGATGATGTGGCTGTGGAGATTATCGCGGCTCTGGGCTATAAACCGGCCGGTTTTTCCGTGGTCGGCGATGCCGGAGGCACCCTGCCCGCCCCCAAGGTTGCGGCTGTTTTAAATGGAGCCCGCGACGGCGATATCGTTATCCTGCACATGAACCGTCCGGAAAGCGGCACCCGAGAGGGCATGCTCAAGGCCATTCCGGAGATGCAGGCCCGCGGCGTAATCTTCGTGCATCTGGCCGATGTGCCGCTCCGGGATGGACGCCCGCCCGGTCGTTCCCTGCTTGGACAATAAGCCGGTTCACGCCTGACGTAAGCTCCGCCGCCATCGGTTTGCGCATGGGTTGCGCCTGTGCTAGTTTGACATCTGGTTTCCGGCGATTATCATTCTAAAGCATGACATTGCAATTATGCAGCAAGGTCGAACGCTCCAGCAGTGATAATGCGAGACCACGAAAACCAGCGAGGCGCATTTGTTCCAACCGTCCCCAAACCAGAAATCCTTTCAGCCGCCCAAGCTGGAGCTGCGCAACCATTCCGGAGCCGCAAGCTTGAAGCTAAGCGGCGAGTGGACGGTGCTCTATCTGGATCAGGCGCAGAAACAATTTCAGAGCCTGAACAACCTGCCCCGGCACGGCCAGCTGGAAATCGACGGAGCGGGCATCAGCGACCTGGACACAGCCGGGGCCCAGCTGCTCTCGGATATGCAAACCCGCCTCAAAGCTGAAAACGTCTCCGCCACCCTCAAGCTCCAGGGCATACACGCCGAACTGGTCAAGCGCATCGGCAAGATAGACACCACCCTGCCCAAAGCGCCCAAGCCAAACTCGCTTATAAATTTATTAACGATACCGGCATGTTTATGACCACACAGGGCCGGGAAGCGGTAAATCTGCTTAATTTCCTGGGCCAGATGCTCTGCGGCCTGGGCAAGTCCATAATTCAACCCAGGCGTATCCGCTGGACCTCGCTGGTCAGCCACATGGAGCAGGTAGGGGTTAAGGCCGTGCCCATTGTGGCCCTGCTGGCCTTTCTCATCGGCCTGGTCATTGTCTATATGGGCGCTGCCCAGCTGGCCAGGTTCGGCGCCCAGGTCTTTGCGGTAAACCTACTGGAAATCGCCACCATGCGCGAGCTTGGGCCATTGCTCACCGCCATTGTGGTGGCCGGGCGCTCCGGCTCATCGTTCACCGCCCAGATCGGGGCCATGAAATCCAACGAAGAAATCAGCGCCATGCGGGTCATGGGCATGGACCCCATGGACATGCTGGTTCTGCCCCGGGTTTTGGGCCTGATTATCATGCTGCCCCTGCTGATTATCATTGCCGATTTTACCGGCCTGGTCGGCGGGGCCATTGCCGCGAGCATGACCATGGATCTGGATTTCCCGGCATTTCTGACCCGCTTGCAAGCCAGCGCCAATATCAACAACTTCATCGTCGGCGTGATCAAAGCGCCCTTTTTTGCCACTGCCATTGCCCTGGTGGGCTGCTATCACGGCTATCAGGTCACCGGCAGCGCCGAGTCCGTAGGCAGGCTGACCACCGTGTCCGTGGTTCAGTCCATTTTTCTGGTCATCGTCATTGATGCCGTGTTTGCAATATTCTACTCAGCCATTGGCGTATAGGTATTAGAAAATGGCCGAGCACGACACCGACATCCTCATTTCCCTGCGCGACATCACCACGCAAATCGGCAAAAATGTCATTCACAAGGACCTCAATCTGGATATCCGGCGCGGCGAGGTTCTGGGCATCATCGGCGGTTCCGGGTCCGGCAAGTCGGTGCTGCTGCACACCATCCTCGGCCTGCGCACGCCCATGGCCGGAGAAGTCATTGTTTTCGGCACCTCCCTGGCGGACATTGCCGAAAAAAAGATGCTGGAAATACGCAAACGCCTGGGGGTGGTCTTTCAGGGCGGCGCGTTGTTTTCCTCCTTGAGCGTGGCCGAAAATATCAAAGCGCCCTTAAAGGAATACACCAGCCTCAGCGACGAATTCATGGACGAATTGGCGGCCATGAAGCTGAGCCTGGCCGGTCTGCCCGTGGACGCCGGGCATAAGCTGCCCTCGGAGCTGTCCGGGGGGATGAGCCGCCGGGCCGGCCTGGCCCGCGCCCTGGCCCTGGACCCCACCCTGCTGCTTCTTGATGAGCCGACCACCGGCCTGGACCCCATTTCCGCCGGAGCCTTTGACCGGCTCATGCTGGAGCTGAAACAGACCCTGAACCTGACCATTGCCATGATCACCCATGACTTTGACAGCCTGTACAACATCTGCGACCGGGTGGCCGTATTGGCGGATAAAAAAATTATTGCCGTGGTCCCCACGGATGAGCTTTTACAGGTGGATCATCCCTGGGTTCAATCAATGGCCAAGGAAGACCGCTGCCGCAGACCTGAAATCATGAGCCAGGAAAAACAGCGCAAAGCCGCTGCCCCTGCCGGTGATACCAAACCGCAAGACTGAGCATTGGAGCTGATGCCATGGAAATAAGAGCCAATTACATTTTAGTGGGCGTGTTTACCCTGCTGATTGTGGCCGCCGGATTCGGATATATTTTCTGGGCGGCGGACCAGAATGACAAAAAAGAACAGGACCGCTACGCCATTAACTTTGACGGCAGCGTCAGCGGCCTGTCCGTAACCAGTCCGGTGTTTCTCAATGGCGTGCGCATCGGCCAGGTGGCGGCCATCCGCCTCTCGCTCACCGATGCCGATGCCGTATATGTTGAAATTTCCGTGGATAAAGGCACCCCCATCCGGGAAGATTCCATGGCCACCCTGCAACCGCAGGGCGTAACCGGCACCAGCGTGGTCCAGATCTCCGGCGGCACCAACAACAGCCCCATGCTCAAAACCCGGCCCGGCGAAGGTGTGCCGATCATCAAATCGGAAGCCGGAGGTTTACAGGCGATTATGCGCACCCTGCCCCAGGTGCTGGAAGATACCCACAACTCGTTGCAACGCATCGATGCTTTTTTCAGCAATGAAAACCGCCAGTCCGTAACCAATATCCTTCGCAGTCTGGATAACGTCATCACCCGCCTGGACGGCGAGATGGACAGCGTGCAAAACACCCTGCACCATCTGGAGGCTGCCTCCAAAGAGCTCAGCGGGCTTCTGGTTGATCTGCGCCCGGTGGGGCGCGACCTGCCGCAAGCTGTGGCCAAATTTGAACAAACCATGACCCAGGTGGAAAAAGTCGTGTCCGCTGCCGCGCCCGGCCTGGAAAAATTCTCCCGCGACGGGGTAAATGATTTTCGCCGCCTCATGGTGGACAGCCGCCGGGCGGTCAATGCCCTGGACCGGGTGATGCGTAAAATGGAAAACGACCCCCGCCGCTTCCTGTTCGGCGACACTTTCCCGGAATATGACGGCCCCCGCAAATAACCCCTGAGATTAAAAGGACCGATATATGCGCATACACTCCACTCCAGCCATACTGTGTCTTCTGGCTCTCTCCCTGCTTGCCCTTAGCGGCTGCGGCCTTAACCCCGGCCCGGCCCCTTCCGCCTATACCCTGCGCCCGGACCTGCCCGCTCCGGCAAGCGAAGGGGAACGCACCAGTGCGGCCATTCAACTGGGCATCAATCTGCCCGTGACCGACGAAGCCCTGGACAACAACCGGGTAGCCATACTCACCGACAACCGTGAATTCCGCTACTGGAAAGACGCTTCCTGGACGAGCCAGGTGCCGGAACTGCTCCAAAACTGGATCATTGCCGCCTTTGAGACCGACGGGCGCGTGTACGCCTCGGCTGATGACATCGCCGGATTCCTGGCCGATTTCCGGCTGTCCTCATATGTGCGCGAATTCAACGTTATTTCCGACAACGGCAGTTACCGTGCGGTTTTTGCCCTGACCTGCCGACTCATTGACCTGCGCTCCGGTAAAATAACCTCTTCCTTTGACCGGCGCTATGAGCAGACCGCCGCGCAAAACAATCTGGCCTCGGTTATGGATGCCTTTGATTTTGTGACCGGGCAGGCGCTCAAGGATATCACGGCCTGGGCCGTGCCTTTGCTGAAATAGCCCTGCCAAGGGCAGGTTCACGGCAAAATTTCAATGGGCGTGCCCACCGGGGTATGAGCGAAGAGCTCGTCTATTTCTTCATTGGACACGGCAATGCAGCCGGCGGTCCAGTCCTTGAGCCAGTGCACCTCGCCGAGGCTCCCCTGCCCCAT
>CAZNBK010000129.1:0-7092 GCA_964571105.1 uncultured Desulfovibrionaceae bacterium | reverse complement strand
CGCGTAAGATTGCCTGCAAAGCAGCCAGTGGATCGGGCGCGCCGGTGATCGGTCTGCCCACCACCAAAAAATCCGAACCGGCGGCAATGGCTCTGGCCGGGGTCATCACCCGGCGCTGGTCGGCCACTTCGCCCCCGGCCGGACGAATGCCGGGCGTGAGGCAGATAAAATCTTTTCCGCAGGCAAGCTTGATATTGGCGGCCTCGTGCCCGGAGCAGACCACGCCGTCGAGGCCCCAGGTTTTGGCTTGTTCGGCCCGGCGCAGGACCAGGGCAGCCAGGACGCCCGTCTCATCAAGCTCGTTCGCGGCCCCTGCGCGCAAGAGGTCCGCCGGAATGCCGGTAACGGCCAGATCCGCCGGGGCCAGGCTGGTGAGCACGGTTACCCCCAGAACCAGCGGGGGTTTGTTGCCCGAGGCGACTGCGCCATCTCTCGCGCCGTCCACTGCGGCCCTGACCATGGCTTCGCCGCCGGGGATGTGGATATTGGCCATGTCCACACCCAGCACTGCGGCGGCGCGCATGGCCCCGGCCACAGTATTGGGGATGTCGTGGTATTTGAGGTCCAGAAAAATCGAGAAGCCCAGCGCCTTAAGGGCATGGACGACATCCGGTCCGGCTGCGGTGAACAATTCCATGCCGACCTTGAACCAGATGCGTTCACGGCTGGCCACGGCGCTGAGTTTTTCAGCCAGGGTTACGGCCTGTGCCCGGTTGGGCACATCCAGGGCAATGACCAGCTCAGCCACGGCTGCCGGCCTCCTTGAGCAGGGCGGCAATGAATTTTTTGTGGCGGCCTGTGGCCGCTCCGGCTGCAAGATATATGGCCTTCAAAGTTTTATAGGCTTCGTCCAGATTTTGGTTTTCCACGATATAGTCGAACCAGGGGGCCTCGGCAATTTCCCTGGCCGCATTGTTCAAGCGCCGGGTAATGGTGGCTTCGTCATCGGTGCCCCGGTCGCGCAAGCGCTGCTCCAGTTCTTTCAAACCCGGGGGAACAATGAACACAAATGCGGCTTCTTTGCCGAGGTGCGCTTTTAGCTGGGCCGCGCCCTGCACATCGATGTCAAAGAGCAGATCGTTTCCGGCCTTAAGTTCTTCGCGAACCCAGGACAGCGGCGTGCCGTAAAGTTTGCCGTGCACTTCGGCCCATTCGGCAAATTCTCCGGCCTCGCGCCGGGAAATAAATTCTTGTTCGGAAATAAAATAATAATCCCGCCCATGCTCCTCGCCGCTTCGGGGGGCGCGGGTGGTGCAGGAAACCGAGAAACGCAGTCTGGCAAATTCTTCGCGCAGCATGCGTAAAAGGGTGGTCTTCCCCCCCCCGGACGGTGCGCAAACCACCAGGCAGAGTCCGGAACGTTCCAAGGTCATCTATTTTTCCTCCATTGCGGTCAGGCGCTGCACCAGGGTTTCGGCCAGCACGGCGGAGAGAACCACATGGTTTGAATCCGTAATAATTATGGAGCGGGTTTTACGCCCCTGGGTGGCGTCCACCAGACGACCGCCCTGGCGGGCGTCCTCGCGCAGGCGGCGCATGGGCGATGAAGCCGGGTTGACTATGCTGATAACCCGCTGTGCAACCACAAAGTTGCCGTAGCCCACACTTAAAAGTTTTTGTCCGGTCATTTTTGTCTTAATTCTTAGAGCAGTTTAACTTTGAAATGTTACAAAATTCGAATGCCAAACGCGGTCTTTAAAGCCAAAGGGCAAAAAGACATTTCCCTTTATAGATGCGCGAAATCCAAGGCGATTTTGCGAAAGGCACGCGCTGCTTAAACGCGCGCGGGCGCCGCTTCGCTGCACCCCAATCAGGGGGTGATACATTTCGGCCTGCGTATAAGTCTGCGGCCTATTTGCTTTGATCCGAACCGGTCTTTTGTCCCCAGCTGATCTCACTATTCCAAATTCTGCACCTGCTCGCGGCATTTTTCCAGTTCGTTTTTAAAATCCACCACCAGCCGCTGCACCTGGGCGTCCTGGACTTTATTGCCGCAAGTTGTGATTTCTCTGAAACATTCCTGCACCGCGAAATCCAGGCGGCGGCCCACATCGCTGCCCTGAGCCATCAGCTCGGTCAGCAGGTCCAGGTGCGAGGTAAGCCGGGTGAGCTCTTCGCTGACATCCATTTTGTCGGACAGCAGGGTGATTTCCTGCAAGTAGCGCGATTCGTCCAATTCCAGCGAGTAGCGGGAGAGCAGTTCGTCCACCCGTTCGCGCAACGAATTGAACCGCTCTTCCTTGAGCATGGGGGCCTGCTCCTTGATATGCTCCACCCATTCCTGCATGCGCAGGATGCGCTCCATGAGATCGCGTTCCAGGGCTTTGCCTTCGCGGGCGCGCGATTCGTTCCAATCGTTCAGGGCAACTTCCAGGCCCTGCGCGAGTGTGTGCGCCAATTCGTCCAGGGTCTCGGCACTGTTGTCTTCCCATAAAAAGGGCAGGGAGATGAAGCGGTTCAAATCCGGCTCAAAGTTCAGGTCCTGTTCTTCGGCGAACGCGGCCAGTTTTTCCAGCATGGCTGAAGCCTGGATACTGTTGAAATTAACCTCACAGAGGTCGGGCCGGTTAATGGACAGGGACAGGATGATATCCACCCGACCGCGGGAGGCGTTTTTGCGGACAACTTTTTCCAGGCTGTCTTCCAGGCCGCGCGCCAGGGAAGGCAGACGCCATTTAATATCCAGAAAGCGGTTGTTTACGCTGCGAATTTCCCAGGTCTGCACCAGACCTGCTTCATCCAGGCAGCAACGGCCAAAGCCGGTCATGCTTTTGAGCATAGGCATCCTTTCTTTTCCGGTTTTACTGCACGCGGTTTATTGGACTAAAAACGGCCCGGGCAGCGGGAAAAGGAGACAAACCATCAGACAGATTTTTGCGAAACAGTTTGCTGCCTGTATCTATAAAGGACCGGGGTGGATTTGGCAACGCCCGCGAGCGCGGCGAATTGGCTGTGCCCAAGACAGTTAACACCGGCGTTCAACATTTGAAAAAGCCTTTGGCACTCGAGGGTTGTAATATTTCAAAGTTAAACGGCTCTAATTGCTATAGCGGGCAAAAGAAAAGACCTGGGTGTCTTTAGATAAACAGATCCGTGAGCGGAGCGGCTTGCGCTTCGGTCTGGTATTGGCTTAATCCCCGCTGCCTGGCCCGGGCGGCCATGCCCGAGGCTTGCTGGGCGGTATTCAGATCAGCCGCTGAGGCGTCACCCGCAGCCAAAGCTGCCCGTTGCGCCGTGTCGGCCTGGCGGGCGTCGTGTTCGGGGTCGCCGGTTTGGCTGATGGAAATGTTCACCGAGCCGCCGACCGCATAGGCGCGGCCATCAGGGCCGGTCTGATACGTATAGGACGGCAACCCTGCGGCCTGGCTGCCCGCAGCGTTCAGATGCGCGGCTTCGTGCGCCCGAACTTTGGCGTCGCGGTCTTCAAGGCGGCGGGCCTGGTCTTGCTCGCCTTGGGATAATCTGGAGCCGTCCGCGCCGGGAAGCGCAGCCCTGTCGGTCTCTTCATCACGGCGGACCATCTGCACAGCCCGGCCAATGGCGTATTGCTGCCCGTCCGGCCCGGTCTGGTAGATATAAGCCTCGCGACCGTCCACGGCCTCGCCTTGCGCCTGGGCGCGTTGCCGGGTTTCGGCATCCCGCTTTGTCAGCAGGGCCTGCATGCGCTCGTCAGCGGCCTCATTCTCGACCTGGGGGCCGCCTCCCCGCAAAAGGGCGTCGGGTCCGTAAAGCGCGGGTTCGTCCACCTCCGGGCGATGCTTGGTCTGTACCGAGGCCGCAGCCGTCTCAGCCTGATCCGCCGCCTGGCGATAGTTGAGCGCTGCGGATTGCGGGCGTATGGGAGCAACGCCGGATATTCCGGGCATGGGCATGGAAGATAAAGGTTGTATGGGCATAAGCAATCCTGTTTGGCGGCCAAAGGGCGCAGTAATACTTTTCTATACTACTTATCGGCGGGGTTGCTGAGAACTTTAGGGTGTTTTTTGAAAAAATAAAAATTTTGCAGTTGCGGCAAAAAAGAGGCTTATCCGGCTTGAACCACTTGCAGCACGCCGTCGGCAATGGACACTGGCCGCACCGTGACCAGCGCTCCGGGCGTGAGCAACGCTCCGAGAGGGCGTCCGGCCTCGGCCAGGCAGCATGAGGCATAATACTCACTAACACCCAGGCGGCGATCACGGCTTTCCAGGACCATTTTCAGAGAGGCTGCGGGGTCGGCGGCGGAGCGCTGGATCAATGCGTGCAGGAAAGCGGACTTTTTGGCCTCGGCCAGGCTGCGGATAAGCGCTGCCCGCGTATCTTTGACCTGGCGCGGCAGATGATCGGGCAGGGTTGCGGCCTTGGTGCCGGGCCTGACCGAAAAAGGAAAGACATGGGCATAAGTCAGGGGCAATGCTTGAATAAACAGCCGGGTTTCCTCAAATTCGGCTTCGCTTTCGCCAGGGAAGCCCATGAGGATATCCGCGCCGAGGCCCATGACCGGCCAGGCCCGGCGCAGGTTGCCCAAAAAATCGCCGAGCATTTCCGGCGCATAATGGCCCCGGCCCATGCGCCGGAGTACGGTCGGGCTGCCGGATTGCAGGGAGATATGCAGGTGCGGCGCAATCAACCGGCTTTGCCCCAGCGTATCCAGGGCCTGCTCGGCAAGCTGGCCCGGCTCCAATGAGCTTAAGCGCCAGCGGGCCTGCCCGGCCCAGTCTTGGACCAGTTCATTTTCCAGCCAGGCGAGCAGGTCCCAGAAATTGCGGATGGGGGCCGCTTTGGGAAAATCCCGGCCATATTGGCGCAGGTTTATGCCGCTGATGATCAGCTCTGCAAACCCGGCCTCGTGCAGACGGCGCATTTCCGCGAGGATGTCCTCCGGCGGTCTGCTCACGGAGCGGCCACGGGCCAGGGGCACGATGCAATACGTACAGCCGTGCGAGCAGCCGTCCTGGCATTTGATCACCGGCCTGGCGCGGGTGTAGCCGCTGATGCATAGCGGCGGGAAAACCGGTTCGGCAACCTGCCCGGGCAGACAATCGTTTTTGGAATCAGGGCCGGTGAGAATGAAGTCGGCTTTGGCGGCCCGGCTGACAATCCGGACCACGCCGGGCAGTCCGATGAGATCGCTGCCGCAAACCTCGGCGGCGCAGCCCATAACCATGATTGCCGCATCCGGGTTGGCCCGGTGCAGACGCCGGATGTGCGCCCGCACATCGCTGAGCGCGTTGGCCGTAACCGCGCAACTGTGGACGATCAGCAGGCTGGAGTTTTCCGGGGTCGGGCATTCCGCAAACCCCAGCCCCTGCCAGGCTTCACGCAGGGCCTGGGTTTCATATTGGTTGACCTTGCACCCCAGGGTGTCCAGGTAAAAAGTGCGTTGTTCCGGCATATTTTTGGAACTTGTTTACCGCCCGTCGCCGCTGAGCAGTGTGCTTGCAGTGGTGAACCGGTGTAAAAGCATTTTTCCGGTAATTATATTGTGCAGCTCTTGGCCGGGGAGCAGCGAGGTTACGCAGGTTTTGCCCAGCACGGCCCGGCCTTCTCCGGCTGAGGTGCTGATGCGCAGGCCCCAGATGGCGTGATAGATGGCACCTTTGCCGCGATATTCGCCAAGGTACAGGGTCACGTGCCCGGGCATGCCCAGAATGGTGCGGAAGGGCTGGGCGTTTTCCGCCAGCCATTGGGCCTTGGCCTCGGGCGGGAGCATGGAGATATCGGATTTGAACCCGGCGGTAAGCTGCGCGCGGGAATTGCGCGGCAGCCAGACGCCAAAGGGCACAAACAGATCGCGGAGCAGCAACGAGCAGTCGCGTTCATGGAACGAACCGCCCCAGCCGTAAGGTCTGCCCATAAATTGATTGCCCAGCTCGGCCACGGCCTCGGGGGTGAATTTGAGCGGAAAGGGTTGCAGCCAACTGCCAGGCGCGGTTGTTCGAGAAATGACCGCCCGCCCGGATTTATCGCGCAGGGGAATAAGCACCCGGCCTCCGTCAACGGGCAATAGGCTGCCCACGCGCAGTTCCAGCGCGCCGTTGCTGGCCGCCTCGCCTTCATTGAGGCTCAAGTCGTCGCGGACCACGGCATGCAGGGCTCCGGAGCGCCATTCCTGCATAAAAGCGGCATCCACCAGGGCAATCTGGTCGGCCCGCACCCAGCCGGAACACAGGGCGGTTTCGCAGAACAGCCATTTATTATCCGCCGAGGCGTGGCTGATAAACACCGGGGTGCCCAGCCAGAGCACGACCATTTGATAATTGTCAAAGGGGTAGCCCTGGCCCGGTTTGCCCGGTGAGGTATAAAAAGGCTCATCCGTGGGCATGCCGCGCATCAGCGCGTTGCACACGGTGATGCCGGGCTGGGAACTGTTGGGATAGGCATGAAACTGGGCATTGGCCGATACCGCGTTGCGGGTTTCTATGGGGATGGCCCTGCCGCCCCGGTCATAGCCGGTGCGGGCCGCGTACTCGCGTTCGGCCCAGGCCGCGTCTTTGATCGGCACCGATGATTTGGTCAGACCCCAGGGCTGGAACCAGCGGGTGCGAAAGCGTTCCACAGCCAGGTCCTGCTGCCTGGCGATTTCCGGCGGCAGCTTGACGTTTTCGGCATAGTCGCGCAGGTCTTGCGGAAAGTGGTTGAAGTCGGCGATATAAGTGAGCATGTCCGGGTCGTAATAAACGCCGTAGCCGGTAGTGCTGCCCGGTTGCAACGATTTTCCCGAACACCCGGACAGCGCGCAGGCCAGCAGCACTGCCGCCAAACAGAAACGTTTGCCCGATAACCCGGACCGCATCCGATACATAAAAAACTCCTTGCGCGCCGCCCGCGTCCACGCTTGTTTGATTCCGCTTTCTGACACATATTGCCCGAAAAAACCAGCACTGTGATATAACCGGCGCGCCCTGCCGGAGAAAGGGGCAGGAAGCTTTGGCGGGAGGAAAGAGCGGTTCGCATGCTCCGGTACATAAAAGAACTTCCCTTTTCAAGGAAGTTTGGATAGAAAATTGCCAACGAAACCGCTGTTCCGTTAGCGCATTTAACAGTTGACCGAATCCGCTTAAAATTGAACTGCTCTAACTGCTCCCGGGGCAAGCCGCAGGATTAGTGAGT
>CAZNBK010000128.1:0-7162 GCA_964571105.1 uncultured Desulfovibrionaceae bacterium | reverse complement strand
CGCATACCTCTCGGTCCGCCGTCCTGGCGGACACTCGAGGGTCGCTGCGCGGAAAGCGTCGTTTCCGCTTGCTCCCGCTACGCGGTAGCCGCACGTCCTGTGCGGCCCTTTCACCGCCAACACGAGTAGCGCGCTGCGCGGTGCCTCACCCTCGTCATTCGGGGGTACTCCGTAGGCCGCTCCCAGCATAGCGAAGCAAATTGTACCACTCCCTAATTGGGGTGCAGGGGATCATCCCCTGCCAGGGCTTAGCCCTGCCCCCTGCCGCAATCTTTTTTGAGCGCGCAGACTGCGCAGCCGCCCTTATAAGCGGCGTAAGTCAATAACGCGTAGCTACGACCGAGATAGAAGGCTTTTGCCTCATGCTCGGATGCGGAAGCGAACAGGCCCCAGGGGGTGAGAAGTTTTTGCAGGGTCTGCGCTTCATCGGGCGTAAGCTGCGGCAACGGCAAGCACCCGACAATGCCGGGCAACAGCCGCTCCATGGCCGCATGGCACAAGCGCGCGCCCAGGCCGTGCAAAATAAAGCCGAGGGAAGGACTTTCCTGCCAGGCAGATTCGATTTCCCGCTCCACTTCTGCGGGCAGAAAAACCGCAAACAGCTCTGTGTCCGGGCTGCGCTGCGGATTTGTACGCCCGCAGGCCCGGCCCGGCAGCCGGACAGCCAGACAAACCAGGCTTTGCAGCCAACGCCGCGCACAAACCTGTACGGCTTGAAATTCCGAATCGGTTTGGGGTCCGACTTCCAATTCCTGCATTAATTCGCGCGCATCGAGGCCCGGCTGCAAATTCAGCGGAGTTACTTGAGCGCAAGGCTTTTCGAGAGAAATTGTTTCCATAACACTGCCTGGAAGAAAGTCTAGACTTCACATGTGGGGCAAAGTATCTTATATTTAAGATAAAGTTTGAATAACTTAACAGAAATGAAAAGGCCGGTAAATTATGTCTGACCTGAACCTGATCCTGCCGGTGTCCAGCACAAGGGACACCTCGTCCGGGCGGATGCTTGACCAAGCGCCGAACAGCATCTGGCAGTATTGGTTCATGGCCGGAAACAATGTTCCGGCCAACCCCATGCCCAACGGCCTGCTGACCAGAACAGACGCGATTACCGAGGCCACGCGCAACAAGGCCGATGCCGACTACGCGGAAGGAGCCTTTGACCGCTTGCATCTGGGCCAGCATGATAACGGCCAGCCGCGCACCATTCGACCGCAGAACACCCATTATTGGGAAATAAGAGGCCGCCTGCTGCGCGAGGAAGTATAACTTCTGCTTTACACAGCAACCGGATTTTCCTTCATACGCCTTTTCAGGCGGCAATCCTTTATATCTTCCAAAGCCCTTGCACAGGAGACTTTGCCATGAATGACGACTACTCCGGACCTTTGCGCATCCGCTATATATACAAGCAAGATGATCCCCTGCCGTTGCGCTACGCGCACGGCGTTTGGGGCGGCATTAATTCCCAGGGTGAAATTGAACTGAACTTTTATACGGAAAGCGACGCCCTGCCCGATTATTCAGAGCGCCAGGTTGACCCTGACGGCAACATGGGCCCGGAAAAAGCGCCGCACGAAGAACGTCAAAAAAATATCATCCGCCATATCCACACAAAATTGGTGCTCAATTACCATACAGCCCGCGCGGTGCAGGAGTGGCTGGACAACCATCTCAATTTGCTGGAAGAAAACGATGAGCTGGATTTGGATGCGCCTTCCGGCTCCAGCGGCAGTTTCGAGCAATAACCGGAAAACGTTATTGGCTTCATCGTATACCTCTCGGTCCGCCGTCCTGGCGGAACGCCCTGCGGACCTCATCCGTAACCTTCGCTTACTTACGTGCTCAGGTAACGGCTGCTTCGCCGCTGGAGGCACTCGAGGGTCGTTCGCAAAAAATGTGATTTTTGCTCTCTCCCGCTGCGCGGCCACCGCCGTCCTGGCGGTGCTTGCCTTTATCGTATACCTTGCCTTTATCGTATACCTCTCACCCGCGCGTCCTGCGCGGGGTTCGAGGGTCGCTTGTGAAAAACGTCGTTTTCGCTTGCTCCCGCTACGCGGTAGCCGCACGTCCTGTGCGGCCCTTTCACCGCCAGTCGGAGTAACGCGCTATGCGGCCCACCGTCAGTTTCCTTTCCGCCCAAAGTCCGTAGGCCGCTCCCCATAGAGCGAAGCAAATTGTACCACTCCCTAATGAGGGTGCAGGGCTTAGCCCTGCGATCATCCCCTGCCCTGGCCCTGGCGGTAGCGGGCGGGTATTAAGGCCAAAAGCGGGGCCAAGATCTCCGGCGCGTACCGGCGGCTTACCAATATATATATCAAGCCAAACAGGCTTCCGCTGGCCGCCAGGCTAACAAAGGCCCAGACCAGCGGGCTTCCCGACCGGGCCAGGCTGCACCAGTAGACAACGCCGCCTGCCGGGATTGCAGCCAGCAGACCGCAAACACAGGCTATGCCTGCATGTCGGAATATTCCGGAAAACACTTCTGTGCCCTGTTGTCTGGCCCAAACCGCGCACAGGGCCGCCGTGTACATAAGTACCCCTGCAAGCCCGGCAACGGCAATGCCCACAGCGCCCAGGCGTTGCGACAACAGCCAATAAACCGGCAGGGTCAGGATGGTGGCTGCCGTGCCCAGCAGGGCCGGGGTCAAAGTATCCTGGCGGGCATAAAAGGCCCTGCCCACCAATTGCTGCACTCCCAGGCACGCCACGCCCAAGAGCATAATTCGCAACAACCAGGCGGTTTCCCGCGTAAATGCCGGGCTAAACTGCCCCTGTTCGTAGATAAGCCGGATGGTCGGCTCCGCAGCCAAAATCATCCAGATGCACACGGGCACCAGCACGGCCAGCACATTACGCAAGGCGGCGGCGAGCACCTCTTTGAGCTTGCCGAACTCGCCGCGAGCCGCCAGATCGGCCAGGAACGGAAAGGAAGCCACCCCGGCGGCCTGGGCCACCACGCCCACCGGCACTTGCATAATCCGGCGCGCGTAGTTCAGCAGGCTGACCGCGCCGTCTCCTGAAATGCTCCCGAATATCCGGGCAAACTGCTCGTCCAGGGCCACCAGGGATTGGCCGAGCATCAGCGGCAGGGCCAACAGTACCATCTTGCCCAAAGCCGGATGATAAAAAGTCAGGCGCAGGCGAATACCGCCTTTGGCTACGGCTGCCAGCGGCAAAACAAAGCTGCCCAATCCTGCGCCCGCCAGCACGCCCCAGCAGAAGCCTTCCATGCCGGAGCTGCCGCCGATCAGGCCGCCGACAATTATCGCGCCGTTGTAGACGAGCGGCGTGAGCGCCGGAACGGTGAATTGGCGGCGGATATATAAAATCGCTGTAAGGCAGGCGCCGGGCAGGAAAAATACTTGCGCAGGCAAGATGATGCGCAGAAAAAAGGCCAGCCGCGCTTGCAATTCGGGGCTGTAGCCGGGACCGACCAGCTTTGCCAGGGGCGCGGCAAATGCGCCTGCCAAAGTTGTGCAGACAATGCTGATAATGACCACCCAGCAGAATACTGCGGAAAACAATTTCCAGCCGCTGTGTTCATCCTTGGCGAAATATCCGGCCAGCAGCGGGATAAGGGTTATGGAAAAGTAGCCGCCGGCTAAAAGATAATTGATAAAATCCGGGACCACAAAAGAAGTGAAGTAAACGTCGGCTTCTCCGCCCGCGCCGTGATAGTAGGAAATGACTTTGTCGCGGACAAGCCCCATGAACCGGGACAAAAACACCGACCCGCCCATGATTATGGCGGCCAGCCCCAGCGACATGCCTTTTTTGCCGGGGGGGGGTGTCGGGGCAGATTTTTGAGGCGAACTTGCGCTTTGTCTGGTCATGCGGGCTGCGTCTTCTTCATGGCTGCAGGGTTGGGTTTATCTGGGGCCAGCCTAAGAGCAATGGTATTTTTGTCAATTAAAATATGCGCAAGTGTCTATCCAGCCTATTTACTTGCGGCCATCCGGATATATTATTATATATAGGGTGTAACAGTATACCCTGGGCTTATTTATGATCCGCCCGCCTGCTATTATAAAGAGACGGTGCGGCGCTCATTCTTTCTACCCTGGCGGTTCCAGCCGGACCGAACCACTTTCTGGAGGCTGATCATGAATATGAATAGAATTGACAAGGGCTGGGTATTAACCTGTTTCGGCACGGCTGTAGGGGCCGGCATTTTGTTTCTGCCCATCCGGGCCGGGCTTGGCGGGATCTGGCCGACCATTCTCCTGGCCCTGATCATCTTTCCCATCACCTATGTAGCCCATCGCGGCATTACCCGCATTGTGGCCTCGTGCCCCAAAGAAACCGACATTGTGGGCGCTGTGGAATATGACCTCGGCCCCAACGTGGCCTTTCTGGTCTCCCTGCTCTATTTTTTATCCATTATCACCATTTGCGTCGGCTATGCCACCGGCATCACCAACATCGTTGACTCGTTCATGGTCCACCAACTGAACCTGGAAGGCATTTCCCGCCCGCTGCTGACCTTTGGCCTGCTTGCGGTCATGACCCTGGTGCTGCTCGGCGGCAACAAACTTATGGTCATGGTGACTTCGGCAATCACCTTTCCGCTGATAATTCTGCTGGCCCTGCTTTCATTATATATGGTCCCGCACTGGAACCTGTCCATTTTTTCCGTTCCGATAACCGCCTCCGGCTTTGTTAAAAACTTCCTGCTGCTCTTCCCGGTGCTGGTTTTTGCCATGAACTTCTCTCCGGTCTGCTCCTCCCTGGGGGCGTATTACGGCAAAACCTACAAAACGGAAGAAGCGGTGCAGCGCTCGGACCGGGTTATTTTTTGGACAGCGCTGATTCTGCTCATTTTTGTAATGTTCTTTGTCTTTTCCATGATTCTGTCCACAACTCCGGAAATGTTGCAGCAGGCGCAGGCAGACAACGTGGACGTGCTCACGGCCATTTCGCTCGGCTTTAATGAACCGATTTTATTCTACGTTCCCCCGATCATTGCATTTCTGGCCATTTCCAGTTCTTATTTCGGCCACTTCACCGGCACCCGGGAAGGTCTGTCCGGGATTATCACCCGGCTGATGACCTGGAACAATCCCGAGAAGCGCGACCACCTCAACCACAAGAAAATCAACTTCATCCTCACCATGGCCCTGTTCATCGGCCTGTGGTTTCTGGCAGTGTACAACCCGCCCATTCTCAAGATCATCGGCGCTTTGTCCGCACCGATCATTGCCATTTACGCTTACCTGATGCCGGTGTTTCTCATGCAGCGCGTGCCCCGCCTGTTTATATACCGCTCCAAGCTGGGCGCGTTCGTATTCATCATGGGCATCATCGGCATAGTCGGCGATTTCCTGGGCAGTTACGTGTTTTAGCGCATTTACCGCCGCTATTCCCGGCGGCAAGAAATAAACTGACAAAGGCTTGGACGGAATTTATTTCCGCCCAAGCCTTTATTAAATAGAAACTATAAAAAAGAGGCCGCAAAGCCTCTTTTTTCAATTTATAGCATACCCGGACCATTAATCAGCCGAGAGTAATACCGCCCTCTTCAAGCCCGGCGCAAATCACTGCCACCAGTTCTTTGTTGCCGATATTGTTAGCGACAATGGTCCGCCCTTCCGTGTTAAAATCGGGGTATATTTTCAGCAAATCCTGCCTGCCGCGGCGCACGTCCTCTTCCAAGCCCAACTTGACGCCGCTGATGATGCGAAACATGCCGTCCCACAGGCAGCCGGGCATCATGATTTTTTTAGCTTCCGCATAGGCGTTTTCATAATCGCCGTGCATATAATAATAGAGCGACAGCGTAGACCAGCACCAGCCGGGCAAATTGGGGTTTACGGACATGGATTTTTTCATCAATTCCAACGACTTGTCCCACTTTTGAAACAGGGCATACCAACTGGCCAGGATCGACAGGGTCCCGAAGTTGCACGGATTCAGGCTGATGGCTTTTTGGGCGCTGGGCTCGAACAGATTCCAATCCTGCCGCAAATAATAGTTCATGGCCATGGCCAGATGGGCAACCTGGCAGGCCGGGTCAAGGTTAACCGCCCGGCGGGCCATTTCCAGCGAGCGCTCCAGGCTGTTTTCAAGAACGCCGTAACTCCATTGATGGTTGGAGGCATATAAATCGGCCAACATGGCCAAGGCCCGCATGTCGTCCGGCTCGGCAACGACCAAGTCCTCCATGCCCGCCAAAACCTGCCTGTAGCTTTCCAAAGACAAAATAGAGCCCCACTGATGATAGAGGAGCACGGTTTCGCGGTATTTGCTGCCCTCGGAATTGCCGGTCATGGTTTCCTTGAGCCAGGTGCGGTGCAGCAAACCGAAATCGTCGGCAATGCGCGAGGTAATGCACTCGGCAATATTTTCTTCAATATCGCTCAAAGTGGCGGCGTCAAATTTCAAGCTGAAGCGCTCGGCCCACGCATTGACGCCGTCGCTCACATCCATGAGGTTTACCCAGACCTTGAGATTGTCTCCATCCATGGCCGCGCTGCCGCTGAGCACAAACCGGGCTTCCGGCAAAGGGCAGACGGCCATATCCGACATGCCGCTGCAAGCGTTCATGCTGCACCCCAGCACGGCCAATTCCGGAAATCTGGTCAGCCCGGTGGAAATTTCGTTTACCAGGCCGGTCAAAAAACGCTCCATGAGCTCTGACTTGCTGATGCTGCTGAACGGTTTGATCAACAGGGGGGTTTTGTTGTGCAGATGGACGGATTTGTTCCGTTTCGGCAGGCTGTGCCTGGTCGCCGGGGCCGAAGGATAGGCCTGGTCGCGGCGGGTAAACCTCACCGCATAGCCGCCGGTGGGAATGCTGATGACCATGGGCACATCCGGGTTGGTCAGATAAAAGCGGTCCAATTTGCTGCGCAGCCTTCCGGCTTCCACCCGGACAATGGGATTGACGGAAGGGTCAAAATCTTCCGGATAATCAAACGCTTCCACGGCAATGCGGTAAGCCTTGAGATCCGCCCCGCGGCCTTGCAGGGTTTCTTCCACAATAAAAGTCAGAAAATTTTGCAGCCTTTCCGAGGAGCGGAAGCCGTCACTGCTCAAAACTTCTTCCAGATGCTCCCAAACCTCGTCGGGGGCGACGCTGCGAAACTCTTCATTTTTATTTTTCACCAAAAGCACCCCGATAACCCGATAAAACATTTGTATTTGACGAAAAAATGCAACA
>CAZNBK010000127.1:0-7180 GCA_964571105.1 uncultured Desulfovibrionaceae bacterium | reverse complement strand
AATAGTAAGAGAGTTTAAGAATGATTTTACCTGTACTTCAATTTCCCGACCCGCTGCTGCACCAAAAGGCTGAGCCTGTCCGCGAGATCACGCCCGAGATTGTCAAGCTGGCCAAAGACATGGCCGAAACCATGTATGCGGAAAAAGGCATTGGCCTGGCCGCGCCGCAAGTGGGGCAGCTTCTCCGCATGATCGTTGTGGATGTTATGCACCCGGATGGCGAGGCAGAACTGTACACCTTCATTAATCCGGAGCTCACCCTTATGGGCGAGCGCATGATCTGCGAAGAAGGCTGCCTGAGCGTGCCAGAATTCCGGGCCGATGTGGAACGAGCTGAAAAAGTGCTGTTGCGCGCGCAGGATCTTGGCGGCATGCCCGTGGAAATGGAGGTTGATGACCTTATGGCTATCTGCCTGCAACATGAGGTGGACCATCTGGACGGCAAGCTGTTCATTGACCGCATCAGCCGTCTGAAGCGCTCTTTGTTCGTCTCTTCCCTGAAAAAACGCCTCAAACGCGAAGCCCGGGAGCAGGAATAAATTTATTGGGGCAGGGTAACCACCAAGGACCTCCGGCCCTTTAGGTTCCCCTTCCCCAAACCCCTTCCCCTCCTGAACCCTAATTGCTAAGGTGGAAAAACCTCACAAGTTCCAAAACAACTAAACTTTTGCGGGGTCGTTAATGCCGGATACTGCTAAACTCAGATTGGTGTTCATGGGCACCCCGGATCTGGCGGCTGTTATTCTGGAAAAAGTGCTGACCTGGCCGCAGGGTGAAGTTGTCGCGGTTTATACACAACCGGACCGCCCGGCCGGACGAGGCAAGCATCTGCAAGCCTCTCCGGTAAAAATCCTGGCGCTCGAGCATGGCCTTGAGATCCGGCAACCTCTGAATTTCAAAGGCCCGGAAGACATTGCCGCCCTGGCTGAACTCAAGCCCGATTTTTTGCTGGTAGCCGCTTACGGCCTGATTCTGCCCCAGGCGGTTTTGGATATCCCCGGCATTGCGCCGGTCAACGTCCATGCCTCACTCCTGCCCAAATACCGGGGCGCCGCGCCCATTCAACGTGCCGTTATGGCCGGGGAAAACGAGACCGGCATCTCCATCATGCGCATGGAAGCCGGGCTGGACACCGGCCCTGTCTATTCCATGCACAGCCTGCCCATTGGGCTTAACGATACTGCCGGGACCATACACGATGCCCTGGCAAAACTGGGCGCGGAATTATTGCTGGAAACCCTGCCCGGCGTTGCCGCAGGGGAAATTTCTCCCGTGCCCCAGGATGACCGCCTGGCCAGCTATGCGGCCAAACTCAGCAAGTCCGACGGACAAATAGACTTCACCCGCCCCGTAAAAACCGTGCATAATCATGTGCGCGGGGTCAGCCCCTGGCCCGGGGCCTGGTGCGAACTGCAACGCAGCAGCAAGGCCGACTCCTGCGTCCGAGTGCGCGTCTGCCCAGGCCGGATTGCTGAACCCACAGAAACCGCAACTTACCCCGCAGCCGCACCCGGCGCGGTTTTAGGCTTAATTGACCGCCAACTGGCCATTCAGTGCGCTGACGGCGTTTACCTGGTTCCGCAAATTTGCCCGGCGCACAGCAAAATGATGGGCGCGGCAGAGTTTGCCTGCGGCTATCTGAATAATGCCGAGGCTTGCCGGGCCGTGGGTTTGGAGCATGTCTAAACAAATCAATTATCGGCTCCTTACCCCCAAGAAAACAGAGCGGCGGGAGTACGGGCAGCGGCATTTATTCAGCGCCCTGCTCTGCCTAACCGCCCTGGTTTGCAGCGGCCTGCTTCTGGCCGTCAATGCCGTGGCCCAGCCCGGACTCGTCCATTTACATCCCTGGCTTGCGGATGCTGTTAACTGGCTTGTCTGGCTCATTATCCTCGGTTTGTTTGCCTTTCCGGCCCTGCACATGCTCATCCAGCTATACACACGCAGACCTCTGCCCCTGCACCGGCCCGTACGCCGGTTGGTCTATCGTTTTTTCCTGCCGCTCATGGAATTGCTGGGCAAAGTATTCAGAATTTCCAAAGACCGGGTCCGCCAGGCCTTTGTGCGCGCCAACAACAGCTTGATTCGAGCCGAGGACCGGGTTTACAGCCCTGAGGATATCCTGGTGCTGGCTCCGCACTGCCTGCAAAATCATCGCTGCGCCTTTCGGCTCACGCATAACATCAACAACTGTCGCGGCTGCGGGATATGTGCGGTGACGGAATTAAAGCGCCTGAGTGACACTTATGGCGTGTATATTGCCCTGGCCACAGGCGGCAGCATTGCCCGCCGTCTGGTTCTGGAACGACGCCCCAAGTGCCTGGTGGCAGTGGCCTGTGAACGCGATCTTACCTCGGGCATTCAGGATGTGGCCCCCATGCCGGTACTCGGCGTATTCAACAGCCGCCCCTTTGGGCCCTGCATCGACACAGATGTGGCCATTCCGGAGGTGGAAGCCGCCCTGCGCCATTTATTGGGGATGCCGCCCCTATACGAGGACTTTACCCATGACCGCTAGACAACACAGCAGCCTGGCAGGCCGAGCCTTGCGCTCACTGCCGCCGGCCAGAAGAGCTGCCTACCTGACACTGGAGCAATTGCACAGCCAAGCCGCCAGCGGCCCCTCTCTGCAAAGCATTCTGGACAACCGACTCAAAAACAGCCGGCTCAAGCCCCAAGACGCCGCCCTGGCCAGCAACCTGGTCTATGGCACGGAACGCTTCGCCATCCGGTTGGACTGGTTGCTGAACCGCCACCTCAAGCGTCCGCGCGACCTGCCGCCGGCGCTGCGGGATATGCTGCGTCTGGCCGCTTACGAGATTGTTTTTCTGGATAATGTGCCCGCTTATGCCAGCGCCAACTGGGCTGTGGAAGCCGCAAAAAACGCCTTTGGCCCTCGCCTGGGCGGCCTGACCAACGCTGTGCTGCGCAAGCTGGCGGACCTGGGCGACCTGCCTCGCCAACCTGTTTTTTTTGAGGCCGGGGGCAAAACAAAAACAGAACAACTGGCGCTCTGGTACAGCCAACCGCACTGGCTTATCGATCACTTTACGAGCGCTTACCCGGAAGCGGAAGCCCTGGCCTACCTGGAAGCCTTCATTGCCGATCCGGTCACCGGCCTGCGGGTCAACCGCTGTAAACCGGGCTGGGAAGCCCTGCGCGACAACCTGGCGGGGCAATCGGGCTGTCTGGCAGTGACAGAGTCCGCGCTTGTCTTCAGCGCGGGGCACAAACCCGCCGAACTGGAGGAGCTTCTCCGGCAGGGGGTTGTTTCCCGGCAGAGCTATTCGGCACAGTTGATATTATCTGAGCTGCTATCAGCAGCAACCACCGCTGATGCTGATTTTGAAAACGTGCTGAAACAAGGCATTTGGGACGCCTGTGCCGGGCGGGGCAACAAAACTTGCGCCCTCCTGGAAATGGGCTTACCGGTCAGGCTGGCTTCTGATGCCAACCGCATCCGCCTGTACGGTCTGACCGATGATCTGGTCAGGCTCGGCCTCCAAGAATCGGAAATCCTGGTCACCATGGCGGATGCAACCTTGCCTTGCCCGGCAAATCCATGCCCGCCGGTGATTCTGGCTGACGTGCCCTGTTCCGGGCTGGGGACGCTCAACCACCGCCCGGATATCAAATACCGCCGCACCGCAGCGGACCTGGCCGACCTGAGCGCGCTGCAAAGCCGTATTCTAAATAATCTGTTCGCCTGCCTCCCGGTCGGAGGCTATTTGTTGTATCTGACCTGCACCCTGAACCCTGCTGAAAACCAGAATTTGCTAGCAGACTTCCAGGTCGCGCACCCCACAGCGCAGTTGCTGTGCAGCCGTCAAACCGCTCCGGATTCTCCCGGCCTTGACTTTTTCTTTGCCGCCGCGCTGAAAAAGCAGGCTGCTTAGTGCTTCACGCGGCAGCCCGGAACAAGCTGGACCACAACCCTTCTCATAAATCGGCCTAGCCGGTCTATGAAATCAGGTGTAAATTTGTTTTACCGCTTTGCCCCCTTAACCAGGATGGTGCTATGCTCAAAGGCTTTCTCCCGCGCGTACCCCTGCTTGTTCTCCTTGGAGCTTTGTGCCTGAGCACCAACGGCCTGACCCAGGTATTGGCTCCGGAAGGGGCCACTCCTTATGTCATTGGCGGGCTGCGCATGCTTGGCGGCGGGCTGGCCCTGTTCATCTGGTGCTGGTGGCGGGGGTTGCTGCCCAAACGGTCCAATTGGCCGCTCAAAAATGTGCTCATTGCCGCCCTGGGGCTGATGAGCTGCCAGATTACTTATTTTAAAGGCGTGGAGTTAACCGGTCTGGCTGTGGGCACGGTGGTGGCCCTGGGGTTCACTCCCATCGCCGCCGCCATTTTGGGCAGGCTTTTTTTAGGCGAAAAGCCCAGCAGAGCCTGGTATCCGGCCACAGGCCTGGCGGTTCTCGGCCTTCTGTTGCTGCACTGGGGAGACACAACCGGGCTGAACCCTTTTTATTTGCTGGTTTCGTTGTCCATGGGCGTCTGCTACGGTCTGTATATGGTCTTCGGCAAGGAACTGGTCAGGCAGCACCCCCCGGAAACCGTGATGATGTGCCTGTGCCTTCTGGCCGGGATCGGGATGCTGCCGTTTTTCTTCATCTATCCCACTGCCTGGCTGCTAAGCCCGGGAGGGCTGGCCGTGGCCCTGAATTTGGGGGTGGTAACCACTGCCCTGGCCCTGTCTCTCACCCTCGCAGGGTTGAAAAGCACACCGGCGGCCACGGCCTCAACCTTGAGCCTGGCCGAACCCCTCAATGCCGCGCTCATCGGCATTCTGCTCCTGCATGAACCCATAACCATGCTCTCGCTGAGCGGCCTGGGGCTTATTTTTGCCGGGGTTTTTTATTTGATTTTGCGCAGCAGGCCTCATGCCTGAGCCAATGGCTGCTATGCAAGTCGCTACGCAAAAAACCGCTAAAAATTATATCTGGCAAAAAACAACAAGATTTACCATACTTGCAGGACCGAGGCCCGGCCCGAACATACACTCAGGAGTTGGTTATGCGCATAAAGCCTTTTAAGCTGGAACGTTACTTTGCCAAGTATGAATTTTGCACCCAGTATCTGCTGTCCAGCTCCGACTGTGACGGCTATTCCCTGGAGTATGTGCTGGATTGCGCCGATAAAACAGAACTCGACCGCTGGAACGGCTTAAAACTCGGCTATACGGATTCTGCCGGAAGTCTGTTTTTACGTGAGGCCATTGCCGCGCAATACCAGACTATTTCTCCGGATAATGTTGTGGTCTGCTCGCCCGGGGAAGTCAATTTCTCCGTGATGAACGTACTGCTTGAGGCTGGTGATGAAGTTATCTGCATGGCCCCGGCCTATCAGTCACTATACCAGGTGGCCGTGAGCCTGGGCTGCAAGATAATGCCCTGGCCTGCGGCAGACAGGGACTATAATTTTGACCCGGAAACCCTCACGGAGCTGATCAGCCCGCGCACAAAGCTGCTCATCGTCAACTTCCCGCACAACCCCACCGGGTTTATTCCCACTGTCGCGCAACTGGAACGTATTGCCGAAATCGCGCGCCAACATAAGCTGATGGTTTTCTGCGACGAAATGTACCACCAGCTCGTGCACAACCCGGCGGACAATATCCCGTCCTTCTGCGATGTGTATGAAA
Source organism: uncultured Desulfovibrionaceae bacterium (assembly GCA_964571105.1). Lineage (GTDB taxonomy): Bacteria > Desulfobacterota > Desulfovibrionia > Desulfovibrionales > Desulfovibrionaceae > JAVBRZ01. Next base: position 1,533 of record CAZNBK010000127.1, on the reverse strand, counting down.
ACGCGGTCTGCCTGTGGGGCATGGCCAAATCATTCGGCCTGGCAGGGCTGCGTTTCGGCTGGGCGGTCAGCAGGCGGAGCGATGTGCTGGAAAAAATCCTGGCCTTCAAAGATTACCTAAGCATTTGCAACAACGCGGCCGGAGAAGTGCTCTCCAGTATTGCTCTGCGCCATAAAGACAAATTCATCGCCCCGAATCTCGCCAAAATTATCAGAAACCAGCAGCTGTTTGCCGCCTTTGCGCAAAAAAATAACCGGGTCATCGGCTTTAAACCCGCCAAAGCCAGTTCCACCGCCCTGGTGGAGCTGAAAAGCACGCTCAGCGCCTATGACTACAGCGAAAAGCTTGTGAGCGAGACGGGCATCATGCTGGTGCCTTCGGAAATGTTTGATTATGGCGAGCGGCATGCCCGCATAGGTTTTGGCCGGGAAAACCTGCCAAAAATTCTGCCGGTTTGGCAAAATTTCATCGACAGCCACCCCGAACTTGCCGAGTAAGGCCTGGGGCAGGCAATCTAAATGCGCCGGAATGTTCCATGTGCCCCGCACCCGAGTTTTACACGCAAAAAAGCCCCTCAGCCGGTACTTGGCTGAAGGGCTTTTCGTCAAACAGCTAACTGAGAATAAAATCTATCTTAATCGCGTTTACCCATTTGCTTGTCCATAAACAGCATGGCCGAGCAACCGGGCTTGATAAACAGCTGATCCAAAACGCCGCGGAACATATCTTCTTCCTCAACCTGTTCGCTGACGAACCATTGCAGGAACACAGACGTGGCGTGATCTTTCTCGGCAGCAGCCAAATCCACCAGGCCGTTAATCAGGCCGGTGACGAACTGTTCGTGCGCATACGACTTTTCGACTACCTGCTTCACATCGGTCCACTCTTTGGCCGGTGCGGCAATGGGCAGAAGTTCGACACGATTGCCGCGTTCTTCGATATAGCTGTATATTTTCATGGCATGCTCGACTTCTTCCTTGGCCTGCTCGCGCATCCAGTGCGCGAAACCGGGCAGAGCATTATCATTTAACCAGGCGGCCATCCCCAGATACATGTAGGATGACTCCAATTCCCATTTGACCTGCTCATTCAGAGCTTTCCACATTTTATCAGACAAGGTCATAGTTACCTCCATTGGTTATCAGGACCGATTCAAGGCGATAGTTTCGCCGTTGCTGTAAACATGCCATACCTAAAATCTAATTGCAACTAATTACTGATAGCGAGCTGAACCTTTATACACCAGCTCTTTACAAGCTAGGCGCATTGGTTTTTTTTACCCGAACTCGCTCAAGTAACCTTACCCACACGCCAGGTCTGGATCATGTCCTGGGTTAAGCTTAGGGGCGAACGTTCTTCGGGGATATCGGCGCGTGACAGCCAAACCGCCTCAGAAAGCTCGGTGGTATCCAATTTTATTTCAGGCGGCCCATCCAGGTCGGCGAAAAAACCCAGGAGCATGGACTGCGAAAAGGCCCAGGGCTGGCTTTTGTAATAGCGAATATTCTTGACCTCAAGGCCGACTTCTTCCCG
>CAZNBK010000126.1:0-7259 GCA_964571105.1 uncultured Desulfovibrionaceae bacterium | reverse complement strand
GTTCCAGACGAGCGGCCCAGTCCCAGTAGACCGCAAACCTGGCTCCGGAAAGCTTTCCGGCCCGCTCAAAATCAAGACCGTGCAGCATGGCTCCGATTTCCCAGTGTTCACGCGGAGTAAATGAGTATTTGGGAATATCGCCCCAGCGGTGGACTTCCTTATTGTCTTCTTCGGAGGCGCCCACGGGCACGCTTGCGTCCGGCACGTTGGGCGTATTCAGCAGCCAGTCCTGGACCTTGGCCTTGATTTCCTCGGCCTCGGCATTCAGCCCTTTGGCTTCTTCGGACACCACGGCCAAACGGGCCAGCAGCTCATCGGCGTTGCCGCCTTCGCGCTTGATTTTAGCCACTTCGCCCGAGGCCTTGTTGCGCTCGCTCTGCAAAGATTCCAGCTTAACCAGGGCAGCCCTGCGGCGCTGATCCAGAGCGGTAAACTCGGCCACATCAATGTCGGAATTGCGGTTTTTCAAAGCCTGGGCCACAACCTCCGGCGTATTTTGCAATACTTTTAAATCAAGCATGAAACTACTCCTAAGATATATGATTTCATGCAGCATACCGCTCTCCCGGCAGCCGGTCAACCGGCAGCCCCTTCTGGGGGAGTGCCGCGCTTCGGCGTGATCATAGGGAAGCCTTAAGCGGTGAAACAAAGCAAAGTATCCGCAAACGAACCTTGCGGCTGAGGTCCGCAGAGCGGCAGCGCTCCGGACTTCGGGCAAAAAGATATCCTGTGCCGCCAGGCGCAGCGGGCTGAAAGATGATAAGGGCAAGGAGGAACTTTAAGGGGCGCAGTTCTTTATGGTTGCTTGTCTCAATGTTCCTAATGCAAAAACGACTGCACCCCGGTAAAAATAACCTAGGCGGCAATGGCAGCCAGGAGCAGGCCGGTGAGTTTGGCCAGCACGGCTATGCCGGTGCGCCGCAGCACTTTTTCCATCTGATCGGCGAAATAAAGCGTGCCCAAAATTCCGCAGGAAGCCACAAATAAAGAAAGCGCGCCGACCACTTTATCGGAAAAGCTTGTGGCCGAGGCCCCCAGCACCATGACCGTACCGATGGAGGCCGGGCCCATGCACAGGGGAATGGCCAGGGGCACCACGCTGATATCGTCTTCCTCGGAGGAAAAATATGGCCGGGACGGGGTTTCATTCATCAGCGACACGGCTGTGAGAAAAAGCAGCGCCCCTGCGCCAATGCGGAAGGCGTCCAGGGTAAAGCCGAAAATGCTGAAAATCTGCTCGCCGAGAAAAAACAGGACAATGCCGATGGCGAAAACCGACAACGCGGTTTTGCGCGCGGTATGGTGCTTACGTTTGAGGTCATAGTTGCGGGTGCCGCTCAAAAAAGCGCTGAGCACAGCCGGCGGAGTCATCAAGGCGAAAATCTTGATGGTGGTGCTGAAAAACGCAGCGATATTAGCTTCCATATCTTGCTCGCAAGTTTATTGTTTTCAAAATAACTACTTTGTTAAGAACCGCCAAGCCTGTGCGCTTGTTCCCTGCCCCCGTATGTATCTCTGTAAGGTTAAACGTTGTTCTCCGGTTAACAATAATGTGTTTTTGCCTTTTGGCTCCACTAGCAGCATTTGGTATTTGAGTTTTGTAGCATTTCAAAGTTGAACTGCTTTAGCATGGCTTCTGTTCATCTCAAATGTTTATTCCGGTTGTGGTAAGCGGTCAAGCGGAGCGCCCGCTCAGGCGGGTGTAAAAAATTGTCCGTAAGCGTATAAAAAGTTCATTGCACCCGGGCACGGCCTGGCGATAACGGGCAAACGACCTCAACGCCCTGAAAACATTGAGAAAAACCTGTTCAAAATTTTTTCTTTTGCCCACGTCCGCCCTGAGGACCAGCAGCGCAAGTAAAATTTATTTAACCGGTTTTCAAAAATGCAAAAAAGTTACAAAGAGGTAAATCAAGTGATTTCAGTAGGTTATGCCATCGAACTATTTTGGCACGCCAGTTGCTAAGGAATAAGTATCCTTCCTTTTTGCGTTCTCCAAAATGCAGAAAACGGCTTGCAGCGGTTGCAAGCCGTTTTTTTATGTTTCAGAAACCATTCAGGGGATGCGTCAGGCAGATTGCTTCTTTTCGTCGGCTTCGCGCAGGGCTTTGTTGATCAGGCCGGTCAGGGCCTTGGTGGTGTCCGGGTCCAGGTCTATGAACCGCAAGCCTACCTGATAACCGCCGCTAATGGGTTCAGACCAGGCTACTTCAGCAATGGCTTGCAGGTATTGATCGGCGTCGTTTTCATATGCCTTGAAAAAACCGGGCATAAATTTGTTCAGCAGCGGAATGCGCACGCGAACCTGCAAGCGGGCGTTGAGCGCAAACGGCACCGGGGCTTCAACACACACCCCGCCGGTACTGATGTCCGCGCAAGTGGCGGTAACGCGCTGCTGGCTGGTTATGGGGAATTTGAACTCATTGATTTCAACGCTGTAGCCTTTGGGCAGTCGTACAAATTGACGGCGGTTGTCCGTGACGTTTTCACTCATTCTGGTTCCTCCTGCGGCTGGTGCGGGTGACGGCCCACACAGATCAAATTTTATCTTTTATAATAATAGCGCAGGCAAGCCTAAGCTGCAACCGGGCAGAAAATTTTTCGACTCTATTTTTTGCGTATGGACGAATCCGCTCAAATATGGCAAAGCCATGCCTTATTGCACTTAAGACCCCGCGCTTAAGCCGGATACCCAGATAAAAAGTGCTGGACGTATTTTTTATCTGAAATCCAAACTACAGGCTGCTTCAGACATTCATGAATACGCTTCAGGCGGCAGCCGAGATTTTTCAGGAGAAACCAATTATGCAAGAATGCCCTTGCTCGTCCGGAAAACCCCTGGACCAGTGTTGCGGCCCCATCGTGGACGGCCAAAGCAAAGCCCCTACCCCGGAAGCCCTGATGCGGGCTCGATATTCCGCCCATGTGCTGGGTAAAACCGCCTTTCTTTTGCACAGCCTGCATCCGGATGTGCGGGGCGGAGTTAAAGAAAACGACCTAAAAGCCCCGGAAAACGTCATTGACTGGCTGGGTCTGGAAATAGACGCAGCCAGCGGGGCCAACCCCGGCGACACCGAGGGCGAAGTGGCGTTTACCGCCCGTTATGCCGTGCAGGGTGTGGAAAACGAGCATAAAGAACAGGCATTTTTCCGCAAGGACAATGGCGAATGGTACTATCTGGACGGCAATGTGGACGGGCATACCCCCTACCGCCGGGAAGACCCCAAAGTGGGCCGCAATGACCCCTGCCCCTGCGGCAGCGGTAAAAAATACAAAAAATGCTGCGGCGCGGCCTAACCAATCCCCCGCAGCCAAGCATTCATGTCCGCACCGAATATACCCAAACAAGCCCTGGCCGCCATCCGCAGTTTCTGCCTGGCCTGCCAGGGCCGTTCCCATGCCCAGGTCCGTGAATGCGGCGATGTGGATTGCCCCCTGCACCCTTTTCGTGAGGCCGGCGATGATTTGCTGGCCGGTCGCCCCTTGCGGGTAATTCGCGCCTATTGCCTGGTTTGCAGCGGCAACGACCGCCACGAAGTCAGGGCCTGTGACGCCCGCTCCGGATGCAGCCTGTGGTCGTTCCGCTTCGGGGTGTCCCCGCGCACCTATCGCCGGGTTCGCGACCGGCGCAGCAAGCCAAAGCAGCACACCCTGCCGGGACTCAAGCCCGACTGATCATCCCCCCGGCCTCTCAAAGGAAGCATTTTTGTGCTGCCCTTGCCGCTTAACCTTTGCACCGCGGAAGCACTATCAAATGCTCCCGCCCACCCGGACTTTGCATCTGCAATACGCTTTCTTTGCACTTGGCAAACAGACCAAAGCGCATTATATATTTAATTCCGTCTCGCAGGAGAAGTAAAACGGGTTAATGGCTGTTGCGGGCAAACCCTGCAAAGGGGAGCATGGAGAGTGTGATTTTTTTCACTTTCTCCGCCTAGAGCTATTGACCTCTTTTCCCCCTCAGTTTATAGCCTTCTTTAGGAAAGTGAAATAATTCACAAAACCTGATCTTTTGAGTCGAGGTGCCTATGCCGGAGTTTTTGGTATTCTTGAGTATCGTTCTCCCGGTTGTAGCCGCATTGATCGTGTGGTTCGCGCCGGGCCAGTCCCTGCGTAATCTGGTCGTTTGCGGCACCGGGATAGTTTTGGCCGTTATTGCCGTTGCCATGGCTCTATACGGACCCTTTGCCGTGGGCGGGGTAAAACTTTTGGGCATTCCGCTCAACGGCGTGATCGTTATTCTGGACGTGGCCCTGCTGGTCCTGATTCTGCTCATTGCCCTGCGCGCGGGCCATGCCCTGACCATCCTGCTGGCCGGGCTGCAAATAGTCGGCATCGGCTATCTGGAATTTTTCGCCAAAAGCCACGACGCTCTGGCCCCCAACATTGTGGCCGACTCCCTGTCCCTGATCATGGTCCTGATAATTTCCATCGTGGGCGGCGTCATCTGCATTTACGGCCTGGGTTATATGCGGGAGCACGAAGAACATCTGCACTTGGAAAAATCCAAGCAGCCCCGCTTTTTCTTCTTCATGCTCCTGTTCCTTGGGGCCATGAACGGCCTGGTGCTCTCCAACAACCTGTACTGGCTGTATTTCTTCTGGGAAGTGACCACGCTGTGCTCGTTCATGCTCATCGGGCACGACGGCACTGATGAAGCCAGGAAGAACGCCCTGCGCGCTCTGTGGATGAACATGCTCGGCGGCGCCGCCTTTGTGGGCAGCCTGCTCATGCTCCACAAATCCCTGAACGGCATGTATCTGTCCAGCCTGCTCAGCTACAGCGGCGTTTCCGTGCTCATCCCCGTGGCCCTGCTCTGCTTTGCCGGGTTTACCAAAGCCGCGCAGCTGCCCTTCCAGAGCTGGCTTACCGGGGCCATGGTCGCGCCCACTCCGGTGTCGGCCCTGCTGCACTCGTCCACCATGGTCAAGGCCGGGGTTTATCTCGTGCTGCGGCTGTCGCCGAGCTACGCGGGCACCAGCCTGACCATCCTCATTGCCCTGGCCGGAGCTTTTACCTTTATAGTCACCTCGGCCATGGCCTGCGGCCAGAGCAACGGCAAAAAAATTCTGGCCTATTCCACCATCGCCAACCTGGGCCTGATCGTGGCCTGTGCCGGGATTAACACCTCGGCGTCCATAGCTGCGGCCATTATGCTGATTATCTTCCACGCCGTATCCAAGGGCCTGCTCTTCCTCTGCGTGGGCGCTGCCGAACAACGCATCGGCTCTCGCGACATCGAAGATATGCGCGGCCTCTACCAGGTTATGCCCCGCACGGCTGTGGTCATGGTTATCGGCATAGTGACCATGATGCTGCCGCCCTTCGGCATGCTTCTCGGCAAATGGATCGCGTTGGAAACCGCACTCATGGCCGGTCCGGCCATGCCTGCCCTGGTTATCTTCATTGCCCTGGGCTCCGCCCTGACCGTGCTCTTCTGGGGCCGCTGGGCCGGTTCGCTGCTGGGCGCCATTGAACCCAGCCTGACTCCGCCGCCCGAAACCCAGGAAAGCACCATCCGCTTCAGCCTCTACGGGCTGGCTGCGGGCGCCCTGGCTTTGTCCCTGGCCGCGCCGCTGCTGTTCCTCTATGTGATCCTGCCCGCTGCCAACACCTTTACCAAAGGCGACATCACGGTTTTCCTGTCCCCCATGTCCACCACCTATGGCGTGGCCTTGGTTTATATCCTGTTTGTTGTCCTGGGCGCGGGCGCAGTGTGGGCCTGGCGTCAGGCCAAGGCCTCCCGCACCGCCACGGGCGAAAATATGGTCCTGCCCTATATGTCCGGCATTCAGCAATATAAAGACGGCGAAATGGGCTTTACGGGTCCCATGCTCACCTGGGTCAAGGCCAGTGCATCCAACTATTATCTGCGCAAGCTGTTCGGCGAACGCCGCCTGACCATCCCGGCCAACACCGTGGCCATTGTGCTCCTTGCGCTGTTCCTGTTCGGGGGTAATCTATGATCACCGTAATCCTCACCGCTGTTATCGCCCTGCTGCTGGCGCCCATTGCCGGAGGTCTCATCTTCGGGCTGGACCGGGTGCTGACCGCACGCCTTCAGTCGCGCATGGGCCCGCCCGTGTTGCAGCCCTTCTATGACGTGTTCAAACTGTTCGGCAAAGCCCCCATGGTAGTCAACCCCTGGCAGGTCTTCTGCGCCTATATGGTGTTTGTCTCCTCCGCCCTGGCCGTGCTGCTCTTCTTTTTACAGGGCGATTTGCTGCTCATCTTCTTCGTGCTCACCGTGGGCGCTGTGTTCCAGGTCATCGGGGCCATGAGCGTGCCCTCGCCCTTCAGCCAGGTGGGCGCACAGCGCGAGCTGATCATGATGCTCACTTACGAGCCTCTGCTCATCTTGGCCTTTGTGGGCATTGCCATGAAAACCGGCAGCTTCAGCATTTCCTCGGTATATGCTCTGAACAACCCCCTGCTGCCCGCTCTGCCCTTGTTTTACATTGCCCTGTGCACGGCCCTGACCATCAAGCTGCGCAAGTCGCCCTTTGATATCTCGGCCAGCCACCACGGCCACCAGGAAATCGTTTCCGGCGTGCGCACCGAATATTCCGGCCCGCATCTGGCCCTCCTGGAAGTGGCCCACTGGTTGGACATCATCCTGATTCTGGGCTTCTGTTCCCTGTTCTGGGCCAGCTCCATTGTGGGCGTCATTGTTCTGCTGCTGCTCACCTATCTGGCCGAAATTATCCTGGATAACATCACCGCCCGGCTGACCTGGCGCTGGATGCTCGCTTACGCCCTGGGCGGCGGCATCTTCCTGTGTCTGGCCAATCTGTTGTGGATTTACGCGGTATAATGCGAGGTTATTATGTTAAAAAATTGGCTTAAAGATCGCATCAACGAAGGGCGCTTAAAGTCCCCCTGGCTGATCCACTACGACTGCGGCTCGTGCAACGGCTGCGACATTGAAGTCCTGGCCTGCCTGACCCCGGTTTACGATATCGAGCGCTTCGGGATCATCAATGTCGGCAACCCCAAACACGCCGACGTGCTCATGGTCACCGGCACGGTAAACGAGCGCAACAAGCATGTGCTCAAAAACATCTACGACCAGATGCCCGAGCCCAAGGCCGTGCTGGCGCTGGGCGCCTGCGGCCTGTCCGGCGGCATCTTCCGCGAGTGCTACAACGTGGTCGGCGGCATTGACAAGGTCATCCCGGTCGATGTGTATGTGCCCGGCTGCCCGCCCAAGCCCGAAGCCATCATTGACGGCGTGGTCAAGGCCCTGGAAGTGGTCAAGC
>CAZNBK010000125.1:6253-7279 GCA_964571105.1 uncultured Desulfovibrionaceae bacterium | reverse complement strand
GTGGTGGCCATGACCGGCGACGGCGTCAACGACGCCCCGGCCCTGAAATTGGCCAACATCGGCGTGGCCATGGGCATCACCGGCACGGACGTATCCAAAGAAGCTTCCGATATTGTGCTGGCCGACGACAACTTCGCCACCATAGTCACTGCGGTCAGCGAAGGCCGCCGCATTTACGACAATATCCTCAAAGCCATCCAGTTCATGCTTTCCACCAACATCGGCGAGATATTAGTAATTTTCATCGCCATTCTGGCCAACTGGGCCACGCCGCTTCTGCCCATCCAGATTCTCTGGATCAACCTGGTGACCGACAGTTTACCGGCCCTGGCCCTGAGTGTGGACCCGGCTGATGAAGGCATCATGCGCCGTCGGCCCGTGGCTTCCGGGCGGGACATCATGTCCGGCCCCTATCTGGCGCGCATCATCCTCCAGGGCATAATGATCGGCGGGCTGTCACTGGCCGCTTTTTGCGTCGGCATGCAAACCGGAGTGGCCGAAGCCCGGACCATGACCTTCGCGGTGCTGGCGTTTGCCCAAATTGCCCATGTCTTTAACGTGCGCTCCGCCACACAAAGCGCTTTTACGCAGCTTTTCTCCAACAAACTACTCCTGGGCGCTCTGGCCATTGTTGTCCTGCTGATGCTCATTGTCCTGGAAATACCCGCCCTGCACGATATCTTCCATCTGGCTTCCTTAAGTTCAGGGCAATGGTTGTGGGTTGTGGGCCTGTCGCTGGCCCCCCTGCCCCTGGTGGAAACAGTAAAAGCGGTTTTGCGGGCCAAAAACAGAGCACGGCTTTAAGCAATGCGGCTGATTTGTTAGAGCATTTTAACATTGAAGTTATATATTGAATCAAAAAAATTAAGATAAAAGCCACGGCAAGACCAGGCCGCGGTTTGCCTGAAAATAACAAAAAATGGGCTGCAAGACTTGTTTTCCAGCCTATTAAGGGTTATAGAACGGCGAACGCAGACCGATCAGCAGAGCTTTTCAGCTTCCAGATCGCTCCGGTCGATAAACGCC
>CAZNBK010000125.1:0-6243 GCA_964571105.1 uncultured Desulfovibrionaceae bacterium | reverse complement strand
GCAAAGCGCGGCAATATCCGCAGGGTCGGCACGGTCGGGTTTTGCCCGTCCCCCTGTTTATCAGGACCGGCGGTTATGAAAAGGCACTGCCGGAGCGTGAGGTAAATTCAACAAGGAGAGCCATTGTGGACCCTAGCAGTAGTCCCTGCTTTTTGTTCAAGGTTATTTTTCCAAACAAGATTTAGTCCGCCCTCTGCCTCGTCTTTCTTGACGGCCCAGGGTGGCTTTTACCCGGAGGCCGTATGATTCGCATCAACAAAACCATAAACGGCATTTTGGTTCCCCAGGATTCCATCGTCAAAGACAGCTGGGTAAACATGTTTGTGCCCACCGAAGCGGAAATGAGCAAGGTGGCCGAAGCCACGGGCATTCCCTGGGATTTTCTGGCCGACCCCCTGGACGCCGATGAACGCTCCCGCCTGGATATGGAAGACGACTGCCTGCTGATCGTTATCCAGGCGCCGTTATACAACGAAGCCGACGACCGCATCCCCTACATAACTGTGCCCATAGGCATTATTATCACCCCGGAAGTGGTGGTCACGGTCTGCCGCTCGCCCGCCGACCTGGCCGGGCAGCTCTTAAGCGTGCGCAGCAAGCACGTTACCACCCAGGAAAGCATGCGCTTCACCCTGCACATCATGCAGCGGGTGGCCATGAACTATTTGCGAGATCTCAAAGATTTGCAGCGCATGACCCTGCAAATGGAGCAGGAGCTCTATAAATCCACCCGCAACGAAGAACTCATCCGGCTGCTCAATGCCGGAAAAAGCCTGGTTACCTTCATTTCCTCCCTGGAGGCCAACGGGGTGACCATGGGCAGGCTGCTCCAGACCAAACTCATCGCCCTGGATGAGGAAGAAGAAGACCTGCTCGAAGACGCCATTATCGAAAACCGGCAGGCCCTGGGCATGGCCCGCATCCACAGCGACATCCTCAGTTCGGTGAGCGACGCCCTGGCTTCGATTATCTCCAACAATATGAACAAGGTGGTTAAGTTCCTCACCGGATTTACCATTATCATGATGATCCCCAACATTATTACCGGCGCTTACGGCATGAACACCCGCCTGCCCTTTGCCGACGAAAACAGCGTTGTCAGTTTCATCCTGATCATGCTGGTCGGCCTGGCCCTTTCCTGCGTCACCTGGTGGTTTTTCCGGAAAAAACGGTGGTTATAGCCAATATATGAGCGCCAGCAAGCATAGTCCTACTCCGCTTACACAACCTCTTTGCCCAGCCGTCTGCCCCGCGCCCCGGCTGGGCGGACGCGTTTTCATCCACCTGGCGGCGCTCTGCCTGGCGGCTCTGCTTTTTCTTCCGGGCGAAGCCATGGCCGCCCAAAATTTCCGCATCAAGGGTTTTTCACTCGGCGGCACGGACAAACAGCTGGAAGTTCACCTGCAACTTGGCGTGACCGAGGAATACAACCTGTCTTACATGCTGCGGGACGGCGCCAAAATGGAACTCTCCTGCCGGGTGGAACTGCTGCGCAAACGCTCGTTCTGGTCCAATGAATTGCTGGCCGAAACCGAAGTCTATTTCCGGCTGAGCTATGATTTGCTGCTGCGCGATTTTGTGCTGGCCTCAGAAAGCGAACCGCCGGTGCGCAATGATAATTTCCACAGCCTGTTGAGCGAAACCTGGAACGATCTGGTTATTCTGCTGGATAACCCGACCGGGCTGGCGGCAAACGAGGATTATCTCATCAAGGCCACCGTGGAACTCAAGCACAGCGAAATGCCGCCCTGGCTGACCCGGAGCATTTTATTCTGGTCGGACGTGATCATTCCGGCCACCACCTTTGAATTGGATCTGGCCTATTAGCGCACTTAGCACCTGGCCTGCAGGAAAAACAGCAGCGAAACGATTATACCCCGGCCCCCTGGAGCAGCCATGACCCAAGGTCCGCACGAAATAATACCCATTGCCCAGGTAACCGCGTATGAAAAGAAGCGGCGGCACCGGGAAATTTTCATCGCCCTTCTGGCCGTGCTGGCCATGGTTATTCTCACCTCCACGGGCCTGGCCGTTCTCGGCCTGGATTCCATGGCCTTTTTCATACTCATCAACCTGAACATTCTGCTGCTCTTTCTCGTGCTGTTTCTGGTCGGGCGCAACGGAGTCAAGCTGTTTCTGGAGCGGCGGCGGGGAGTAATGGGCTCACGGCTGCGCGTCCGCCTGGTGTTTATTTTCATGTCCCTGTCCCTGGCGCCCACGGTGCTCATGTTCATCGCCAGCGCCTCGTTCATGCAGACCTCGGTGGACTACTGGTTCAGAAACCGGGTGGAAACCTCCATGGAGCAGGCGCTGAGCGTGGGCCAGATGTTCCTGGACGATTCTTCCCAGCGTGTCCAGCAAACCTTGAGCCGCCTCAAGGAGCATATTCTTGCCCGCTCCGGCAACCCCGACAACCGGGACACTGCCGTCCTGCTGCAACGCCAGATTACCGACAGCGGCTTTGCTCTGGCCGGTTTGCTCGATCAGGAACAGGCCCAGCTTACCTGGCATGCGCAGGGCGAGGCCGAGGCCGCCTGGCAGGAAGCCCTGCCGCGCCTGGCCCCAAGCTTTCCCATCGCGCAGGATGCCGGGGTGCGGATTATTTTCCAGCCCGGCATAGACGGCGATTATGCCTTTGGCCTGCTGCCCCTGGGAGAGGAAAATTTGCCGCTCCTGGTCCTGGGCGTGCGCATGACTGAAGGCACCATGTTCAAACTGGACCAGGTGGTGCGCGGTCTGGATGAATATAAGCAGTTGCGCACCTTAAAACGCCCCTTTAAGGCCACCTTCTATTTCTTCCTGGCCCTGCTCGCCCTGATTATCGTGTTCGGCTCCATGTGGTTCGGTTTCAAACTGGCCAAACAAATGAGCGAACCGCTGCTCAGCCTGGCCAACGGCACCGAGCGCATCGCCAAGGGCGATTTGTCCATCCGCTTTGCCGACACCGGCGGCGATGACGAAATGGGCCAGCTTATCCGCTCCTTTAACCGCATGACCGAAGACCTGGCCGCAGGCCAGTCCAAAATAACCGCCATCAATAAAGAACTGGCCCAAAGCAATACCACGCTGGCCGAACGCAGCCGCTATATTGAAACCGTGCTCAACAGTGTGGCTTCAATTGTTATTTCCCTGGACGCGCACGACCGCATCAGCACCGCCAATGAAGCCGTGCGCACCCTGTCCGGCAAAAATCCGGACGAGCTCATCGGCAAAGAGGCCAGAGACCTGGTGGGCAACGAATACCGGGTGCTTATGAATATGATGCTCGATCAGCTGCACGAAAACCCCAAGGCCAAATGGCAGCAGCAGTTCAGCATTACCCACAATCAGCGGGACTGGAAATTCCTGATCACCGTGGCCGGTTTGAGCGATGCCCAGGGAAAATACCGGGGGCTGGTGGCCGTGCTGGAAGATATTACCGAAATTGAAAAAATGCAGCGGGTGGCCGCCTGGCGGGAAGTGGCCCGGCGCATCGCCCACGAAATTAAAAACCCGCTCACGCCCATCAAGCTGTCCGCCCAGCGCCTGCAACGCAAATTCGGCGCCCAGGCCAACGACCCCAGCTTTGCGCAGTGCACTGAGCTCATTGTCAGTCAGGTGGAACACCTGCAACAGATGGTGGAAGAATTCTCGGCCTTTGCCAAACTGCCGGAAGTTGAGCTTAAAACCGGCTATGTCCAGACCGTGCTGGATGAGCAGGTCCACTTGTTCCGCACCAGCCATTCCAACATCCGCTGGCAGCTTAATTATCCCGCCGACCTGCCGCCCATTCCCATGGACGCAGGAGCCCTGGCCCGGGTGTTTATGAACATTCTGACCAACGCGGGCGATGCCCTGGCCGGGCAAGACAATGCCGAAGTCGTGGTCACCGCCCGTAACGATACCGCCGAAAATGCCGTGACCATTGAAATCGCCGACAACGGACCCGGTCTGAGCAAGGAAGAGCTTCTGCGCGTTTTCGAGCCTTACTTCTCAAGCAAAAAAGGCGGCACCGGACTCGGGCTGACCATCGTCAAGTCCATCATCGCCGATCACCGCGGCTATATCCGGGCCACGCCACGCCTTGGCGGCGGCACGGTGTTTACCATCCAATTGCCGGTAGCGTGAACTTGAGAGGGGAAACCACAAGGAACTCCGTCCCTTGAGGTTTCCCCTCTCAAACTCTCCCCTTCCTTAACCCGAATACGGATTAATCCCTGATTGGGTCCAAAGCGCATTTCTGGTTGATTTTTCACACAGCATTCATTTTGCGTTCACACTGGTTTTGTAAACCTCCTAGCAAGAGCTGGATACATCCAGCCGGAGCAAGGAGGTTTATTATGGAACGCGTTAATTATTATTCACTGCTGATTGTATCCGCCCTGTTACTGTTGCTGGTGGTCACCCGCATCGCTTCCGCCGGGGACGGGACCGGAGACGACACCACCCTGTCGCCTTATTTTTACGTACAGACCGCCGCCAACCACGGTGAAAGCGCTGTGGAAGCCTTCCCCCTGCTGGACACCAAAGTGGACGTGCAGATCAGCGGCGTCATCGCCCAGGTCACGGTTACCCAAACCTATGCCAACCGCGGCAGCCAACCCATTCACGCCCGCTATATTTTCCCCGGGTCCACCCGGGCCGCCGTGCACGATCTGGTCATGACCGTGGGCAATCGGATTACCCGCGCCCAAATCAAGGAAAAAGAAGCGGCCCGTCAGGTATATGAAGCCGCTGTGGCCGAAGGCAAAAGCGCTTCACTCCTCGAGCAGCAGCGCCCCAATGTTTTCAGTATGGAAGTGGGCAATATCCTGCCCGGCGACACCATCAGCGTGGAATTGACCTATTCCGAACTGCTGGTGCCGGAAAACGGCAATTACGCCTTTGTTTACCCCGCCGTGGTCGGACCGCGCTACTCAAGCGAGCTGGAAGATCAAATCAACAGCCAGTGGGTGGCCAACCCCTACCTCAGCGAAGGGAGCGAGCCGGAAACCAAATTTGACATTAATGTGCGTCTGGCCGCAGGCATGCCGGTGCAGGAAATCGCCTGTGACACACATACGCTAAAGGTGGATTACCAATCCAAAGAAACCGCGCTCATTTCCTTGGGCAGCCGGGAATTCGGCGGCGACCGCGATTATATTCTGCGCTATCGGCTGGCTGGCAAGGAAATCGCCGGCGGCCTGCTTCTCTACCAAGGCCAGGGCGAAAACTTCTTCCTGCTCATGGCCGAACCGCCGCAGCGCCCCGCGCCGGAAATGATTCCCGGTCGCGAATATATCTTTGTAGTCGACGTGTCCGGCTCCATGCACGGTTTTCCCCTGGACACCACCAAAATTCTGCTCAAAAATCTCATCAGCGGCTTGCGCCCGGACGATTGCTTCAACATAATTTTCTTCTCCGGCGGCAATGAAGTCCTGGCCAAATCTTCACTCCCGGCCACTCCGGAAAACCTCCGCCGGGGTGTGAGCATGCTTGATAACTTTGACGGCGGAGGCGGCACCGAGCTGCTGCCCGCTCTGGAAAGCGCCTTGCTCATGCCAATCCAAGACGGCTACTCACGCAGCATTGTGGTCATCACCGACGGCTATATTTCCGCCGAACCCGAAGCCATTGAACTCATCAACACAAATCTCGGCCAGGCCAATCTCTTTGCTTTCGGCATCGGCAGCTCGGTAAACCGCTACCTCATCGAGGGCCTGGCCAGGGCCGGACGCGGCGAGCCGTTTGTGGTCACCACCCCCCGCGAAGCCAAAATCATGGCCGGACAGTTCGCCGAATACATGGCCAGCCCGGTGCTCACCGACATCACCGTCAAAGCCGAGGGCGTGCGCATTTATGACCTCGAACCCCAGGCCGTGCCCGATCTGTTCGCCTCCAGACCCATAATGGTCATCGGCAAGTGGCAGGGTGAGCCGCAAGGCCGCATCACCATCAGCGGGCACAACGGCCAGGGCGCTTATGCGCAGACCTTTGAGCTGGCCCAGGCAAAGCCCGCCCCGGAAAACGTGGTCCTGCGCTATTTATGGGCCAGGGAACGCTTGACCCGCCTGACTATTCTCGGCGGCGAAGAGCGCAGCAAAGAGACGATTACGCAATTGGGGCTGAAGTATAACCTGCTCACTGCCTATACTTCCTTTGTGGCTGTGGACGAAGTGGTGCGCAATGTCGGCGGCCAAGGCCAGAACGTGGACCAGCCGCTGCCCTTGCCGCAGGGTGTTTCAAACTATGCCGTGGGCGGCGGTTACAGCGCCGCTCACGTGC
>CAZNBK010000124.1:1548-7364 GCA_964571105.1 uncultured Desulfovibrionaceae bacterium | reverse complement strand
GGCGACCGCGTTTACCTTGAGACACCGGCTGTCAGGATTGATCTGGCCAGGCAGGTTATCTCCAGCACCGCTGAGCGTGAATTTTCTTACGAGTATCTTCTCAATACCGGCCCGTTGGATTTGTTGACCGGCAAGCTTATTCAACCGGAAACGAGCTCGCTGCATGAGGCCGCAGGCTGGTTGACGCACAACAGCGTCTTTATTTCCGGGGTGGGCGCTGCGTCTGTCCGTGAGGACGATACATGCTGGATGTATTTTCCCGAAAGCAACTGCCCGTTCTACCGGGTAACCAATTTCCATAATTACTCGGCTGCAAATGTTCCGGATAGCAAGACCATGCGGGCCCTCATGTCTGAAACCTCACATTCAGCCCACAAACAGGAAAATTTGTCTGAGCTGCCGGGCGCTTCTTTGCAGGGGTTGGTCGATACCGGCCTGCTGAGCAAGCAAGATTATGAGAACAATATTTTGTCCACCTGGGATTTTAATGCTGAATATGCCTACCCCATTCCGACCATCAAGCGCGACCAGGCCCTGAAACGCCTGCATGACTGGCTGCGCCCGCTGAATATATATTCACGCGGGCGGTTCGGCGGCTGGAAGTACGAAGTCGGAAATATGGACCATTCGCTGATGCAAGGGGTGGAGTGGGCTGAGCATCTGCTTTTGGGCAAGCCGGAAACCACATACAGCTATTGAGCCGGGAGACTTTTATTATGCTCGAGATATTTGCAGCGCGCCGGGAACGCTTGCGGGCCAAGTTAAGCGAGGCCGGCTTGTCGGCTTTGCTGGTTAGCCTTGCGGAAAACCGTTTTTATCTGAGCGGGTTTGAGTTGCACGATGTGCAGGCGGACGAGAGCGCGGGCTGCTTGTTGGTTTGCAGCAACGGCCAGGATTGCCTGTTCACCGATGCCCGGTACACCGAAGCGGCCAAAGCGCTCTGGGACGAAAACCATCTGGAGATATATCCGAATTTGTCCGGCGCGGGCGCGTATATCAGCAAGTATTGCGCGGCTGCAGTCTCCGGGCGGATTGGTTTTGAAGCCAAAAATACCACTGTGGCTTTTTATAATGAGTTTAGTCCCGGTCTGCAATTGCAAGCCGCCGACGGCCTGGTGGAGGCTCTACGAGTTATTAAGGACAAGGCGGAAATTGAATTGATGGAGGCCAGCGCCAGGCTCAACGAGCAGCTTATGCGCTGGATACCGGAGCAGCTTGTGCCGGGGCAAACGGAAACGGATATTGCCTGGAGCATTGAAAAATTCTTCCGCGAACAAGGCGCTTCGGAGTTGGCGTTTTCGCCGATCGTAGCCATCGGTCCCAACGGCGCTTTGCCGCACGCCATTCCGGGGGCGGCCAGACTTACCGATAACTGCTCCATTCTTATTGATGTTGGGGCGCGGCTGGGCGACTATAATTCCGATCAAACCCGGACTTTCTGGATGGGAGGGGCACCGATTCCGCAGTTTACAAAAACACTGGAGCAGGTGCAAACCGCACAGCGTTTGGCCATTGCGGAAATCCGGCCCGGAGCGGCTGCAGCGGATGTGTATGCCAAAGCCGCTGGTTTTTTTGAAGCGCAAGGCGTTCTGGCTCATTTCACCCATGGGCTTGGCCACGGCGTGGGTTTGCAAACGCACGAAGCCCCAAGCCTGGGGTCCCGCAGCACAGTTATTTTGCAGCCGGGTATGATTGTTACGGTTGAGCCTGGGCTGTATTATCCGGAATGGGGCGGTGTACGCTGGGAACACATGATTTTGGTTACTGAAGATGGGCATCGCATCTTGGGGCAGATTTAACGCAACAGCAATTGCTGCTGCATGCTCAAAAGGTTTTTATATTCTTTAAGCCGGTTGCCTGTTGAATTGTGGCCAGAAAAGCCAAAACCTGCTTGTACAATCCGGCTGGAGCGCTGATCCGGATGGTCCCCCGCCAGGGGTTTAAGACAGAAACACAGGCGAGATGGTCTTCTGATTCCATTAAAAAACGCAGCATGGATATGCGCGCAGGCGGCAATTCGCCATAGATGCGGACCGAGACGGGTTTGGGCTCGTCCTTGAAGCCGGGGCGCGGTGCGTTTATTTTTTTCATAGAATCAGCATGGCATCGCCGTACGAGAAAAATCGATACTCGCGGGCCACGGCTTCGGCGTAAATATCGAGTATCTGCTTGCGACCGGTCAGGGCCGCCACCAGCATCAGCAGTGTGGAGCCGGGCAAGTGGAAATTGGTAATCAGATGGTCGACCACGTTCATGGACCGGCCAGGGTATAAAAAGATATCCGTTTCACCTTGAAAAGCGCAAATTTCACCGCAAATCTGGTGCATGCCCTCCAAGGCCCTGGCGGAGGTGGTCCCGACTGCCACAATCGGCCTGCTTGCTTGCTTTGCTTGCCTGACCGCGTCTGCCGTGCTTTCAGAGATACTTACCAGCTCGCTGTGCATCCGGTGTCCCCGGATATCATTGACCCGCACCGCGCTGAAAGTGCCGTAGCCCACATATAAGGTAAGTTCCTGCCAGCTAAAGCCTTTTTTCAGCAGTGCCGCATGGAGGCTTTGACTAAAATGCAAGCCTGCCGTGGGCGCAGCAACAGCGCCGCAAAGCTCGCTGTTGGCATAAATGGTTTGATAGCGGGCAGCATCTTCAGGGCTGTCCGGCCTTCGGATATAGGGCGGCAAAGGCAAATGGCCATGCTCTTCCAGCAGCAAGGCGAGATCGCCGGTCCAGTGCAGGGTTCCGCTCACCCGGCCAAACTCGCCTATTTCCAGCGGTATAAAGTAAAAATCCGGTGCAAATGCAATTGCCTGCCCGGTCTTGATTCTGGACACAGGCCGCAGCAAGGCCGTTGCCGCAGCGCGATACGCCCCGGCATGGAGTTCGGCGCAGGCGCAAAGTTCCGCCAGGGGCGTGAGCAAGAGCACCTCGGCCTTGCCGCCGGTTGGCCTGGTTCCGATTAGACGCGCGGGCATGACCTTGACGTTATTGGCCGCCAGTAGGCTGCCGGGCGGCAGATAATCGGCGATTTTGTTGAAGACCGTGTGCACAATCGACCCGTTGCGCCGGTCATATACAAGCAGCCGGGATTGGTCCCTGACCTGCTCGGGCGCTTGGGCAATGAGTCTTTCGGGTAAATCATACCGGTATGACTCAAGAGCGAAATCGAGCTGCGGGTCAATGGGCGTGTTGTTTGGTGCAGGGGTTGTCAAAATCGGTTCCATGTCGCCCGGATGCTTACCGTATAGGCTTCTTAAGGGTAAACGCTCTGGGCAAAGGTTTCAGTGGTTCGTTGCGCTGTTCGCAACAGTTTGCGCGCATTGCACTTTACA
Source organism: uncultured Desulfovibrionaceae bacterium (assembly GCA_964571105.1). Taxonomy (GTDB): domain Bacteria; phylum Desulfobacterota; class Desulfovibrionia; order Desulfovibrionales; family Desulfovibrionaceae; genus JAVBRZ01. The sequence goes on along the minus strand of CAZNBK010000124.1, from coordinate 4,038 downwards.
GCAAAGTCACGTATTAAGCAGTCATTGCGGCTCAAGCAGCCGTATAAGTTTTTGAGCCTGTGAGGTGGCAAGTCATGTTCAGTAAACCGGCCAAGTTTGGTCTGTGCAATGCTATCATTTTCGCTTCTGTTTTTTTATTCAGCGGCTGCGCCGGCTTATTTGAAGATGCGCCGCAGAACACAGCGGATGTCTATTATGCGGATTTTCCCGATGTGCCCATTCCCGCCGAGATGAGCCTGCGCTCCGGAAACAGTCAGGTAATAAAGACCGCCAATACTGTCAACGGTTATCTCGAGTTCACCGGTTCTGTGTCCTGGGATTCCCTGGTGAATGCCTGCGCCTCCAACTTAACTCGCGACGGCTGGAATGTGCTCGGCCTGTTCCGCGGCAGCAACAGTGTTATAATCGCCGATAAAATGGATAGAACCTGTGTTATGACCATTTACGACGGGTTTCCCAGCACCACGCTGCACGTTTGGGTGGCTGACAAGATCAACGGTTTTATCGCTCCTTTGGCCGCACCGGAACGCGTTAACAACGATGGAACGGAAACCTACATCACCACCGGCACCGGGACAAGCTCCGGCAGCGGCGGACTGAATGAACAGGGCCTGACCGAGTAACTTGACTGAAGGTATTGGCGTGGAAGCTCACCTTAAATTGTCCGTTTTTAAAGGCCGCAAGCTGCATCTGGGCGTTAGCGGTTCAATATCTGCTTATAAGGCTTTGGACCTTTTGCGGGCCTGGCAGGATATTGGCTTATCCGTTAGCGCCACGCTTACGGAGTCTGCACAGCAATTTGTGAGCTCGCTGAGCTTTTCGGCCTTGGGCGCCGATCCTGTCTATAACCATATGTTTGCAGCCGGTGAGGATCCGCTGGCCCATCTTGAGCCCGGCGCTCAATGCGATGCCATGATCATTGCTCCGGCCAGCGCGACCACATTGGCCAGGCTTGCCACAGGGCTTGCCGATGAGATGCTGAGCGCTCAGGCGCTGGCGTGCAACCGGCCCCTGGCGATTGCACCGGCCATGAACCCGAGGATGTGGAGCAACCCTGCCACTCAGGCCAATTGGCAGCTTTTGCTCCAACGTGGGGTGCACGGCATTGTACCGGCTTTGGGGCGGACGGCCTGCATGGAAAGCGGCGAGGGGCGTCTGGCGGATTTACGGGATATTTTTCTGGCGCCTTTGTATTGTTTGGCGGAAAAAGACCTGGCCGGATGTCGCGTCCTGCTGACCGTCGGTCCCACCCGCGAGTTTTGGGATGGGGTGCGCTTTCTAAGCAATCCGTCCAGCGGCATTATGGGGGCAGCGTTGGGCATAGCCGCTTATTTGCGCGGCGCCGAGGTGACTGCCGTGTGCGGGCCGGGAACCCCATGGCTGCCAAGCGGGATTAAGCGCATGGATGTTGTTTCTGCAACCGAAATGCTCAATGCCTGCGAGGAAACTTTCAGCAGTGCCGATGTGGCTTGTTTCAGCGCAGCGGTTGCCGATTTCAGACCTGCACAAACGCAGGAGCTTAAGCTGAAAAAGGCGGAACTGGCAGAGCATCCGAGTTTGGACCTTGTCCCCAATCCGGACATTCTTTTATCTTTGGCGCAGCGCAAGCGCTCCGGGCAGAAAATAATTGCTTTTGCAGCCGAGACCGACAATCTTGCCGCCAACGCCCTGGCCAAGCTTGAACGGAAGAAGGCCGACCTGTTGGTAGCCAATTTGGTTGATCGCAGCGGCAGAGGTTTTGGCAGTGCGGAAAATAAAGTGACTATTTTTGACCGCACCGGGGGTAGCAGTAACCTGGAACTGATGGCTAAGCCAGATGTAGCATGGAAAATTTGGGATTTGTACCAACAGCTATAGATGCCCCGGAGCGTTGGGGCCTACTGGATGCCATGGGGGTTACGGTCTTGCTCGGCCCTCTGGCGCCGCTGGCGGAATTTAATCCGGAATTGCTCCAAAATCAGCGCGCCATGGCAGCAGACACGCCCAAAGGGCAGACGCCCGCCCGGGAAACAGCCCCAAGTGAACCAACTCAGCGCAAGACTGTAAATCCTGAACAATCTCTTCCGCAGCCCACCGGCGTGCAGGATCCTTTGCCGGGGCACTGGCAAAGCGCCTTGTCCAAAGCGGTTTTCGGTCGTCCGGTATTGTGGACTTACCCGGAATTGGGGCAAGATTTATTTGCCGAGCCGTCGCCGGAGCGGCGGCAAGCCCTGCGGCAACTCCTCGGCCAGCTCAATATGGGCAGTGTGCATAATTTTTGGCCGTTTCGCGAGCCGGGTAAGGTCGGCGAGAGCATGGATAGATTGGATATGTTCACCACCGGCTTGTTGCGGTTGTCGCCAAAATGCTTGATTTACTTGGGCGCTGATGTTTCCGGGTTGGTCACCGGCGTTGCGGAAGCACCTCCTTTTTCAGTTTCCTTTAGTGATAAATTAATGGTCATGTGTCTGTTTATTCCGTAATTGGCTGAGCTTTCCGCACAGCCGCAAC